>DATAIB010000105.1:0-12612 GCA_036262855.1 Candidatus Limnocylindrales bacterium | reverse complement strand
CAGGGCATGTAGGCGACCGGCGCGTGATCGCGCAGCTGCGCGTAGATCGGATACGGGTCTCGCTCGAGGTCCTCGACCGTGACCGATGCCAGGTCGATCACGCCGGGATCAGGCCTCGATCTCGAGCTGGTCCCCCGCGACGCGAACCGGATACGTCCGAACGGGGCGTTCGGCCGGCCCCCGGCGGACCGCGCCCGTGCGAAGCTCGAACTCGGAGCCGTGGCAGTTGCAGATGATCACACCACCCTCGAGGTCGGCTTCCTCGGTGAACGGACAGCCCGCGTGGGTGCAGGCATCGGCGACCGCGTACCACTCGCCGTCGATCGCGGCGATGGCGACCGGCTGGCCGTCGACGTCGGCGGCGAGCCACGGATGGGCGCGCAGTGCCGCCTCGAGCGCGGCGATCGGCTGCCAGGCCATCAGGCGCTCACCAGCTCGCGGCCCGGCGCGCCGAGGCCCGGCGTATGCGCGTAGGCGGACAGGGCCGGCTGGCCACCGAGATGTGCGTACAGCACGCGTGATCCGGGCGGGATCTCCCCGGACCGAACCATCCCGATCAGTCCGGCCATCGACTTTCCTTCGTACACGGGGTCCGTGAGCATCCCTTCGCTCCGAGCTGCGAGCTGGATTGCCTCGATCGTCGAGTCGTCCGGCACGCCGTACAGCGGCCCGGCATAGCCATCGATGAGCGTGATCTCATCGTCGCGCAGGTCGCGGCCAAGGTCGCACGCGGCTGCGGTGGCGCGCGCGATGCGCGTGATCTGGTCGCGCGTCCTGTCCATTGTCTTCGAGGCGTCGATGCCGACGATCCGCCGGTCCTGCCTGCCTTCCAGCGCCGTGCCCGCGATCATCCCGGCCTGCGTGGAGCCCGTGACGCTGCACACGATGACGGTGTCGAAGAACAGTCCGAGATCACGCTCCTGCGCGGCAACCTCGCCGATCCACCCGGCGAAGCCGAGGCCGCCGAGCGGGTGGTCCGAAGCGCCTGCCGGGATCGGGTACGGCTTGCCGCCGGCGGCGACGACGGAATCCAGGGCTGCGCGCCAGGAGTCTCGGATCCCGATGTCGAAGCCCGCTTCGTCCATGCGGATGTCGCCGCCCATGATCCGTGTGAGCTGGAGGTTGCCCACCGTCTCGTACCCGGGATCGTCCCAGTCGACCCAGTGCTCCTGGACCGTGACGACCTTGAGGCCGAGGTGGCGCGCGACGCCGGTGACGGCGCGGGTGTGGTTCGACTGCACGCCCCCGATCGACACGAGCGTGTCGCAGCCCTGCGCGATCGCATCGGCGGCGAGGTACTCGAGCTTGCGCACCTTGTTGCCACCGAACGCGATGCCGGAGTTGCAGTCCTCCCGCTTGGCCCAGATCTCGACCGTCCCGCCGAGCGCCTTCGACAGCCGCGGCAGCTCCTGGATCGGCGACGGCCCGAACAGGAGCGGGACCCGGGGATAGTCGGCGAGTCGCATCGCCCTGCAGTCTAGGCGGGCGTGCACGTCGCCCACTCCCCGAAGAGGTCCGGGAGCAGTTCCTGCAGGAGCTGCTCGCGTGGCATCGCGGGGGCAGGCCGGCACACGCACCCGAGGCGGCCCCCGCCGCCTGATCGTCAGGCCGTGACGGTCTGCATCGCCCCGAGGCGGCCGAGGATGGCCGTCACGAGGGTGTCGACGTCGGCGTCGGTCGTCGGCGTCGAGAGGGCGCCCATCCCCCGCGGCGCGAGATGGAAGCCGTCGATGAGGAGGCCGAGGAAGAGCGCGGCCTGCGGCGAGAGCCCATCCTCGGGTCGAAGGCTCGGCCCCGGGAAGACCTGGAAGATCGAGGCCACGCCCCCGACCCGCGCATCGATGCCCGCCGTGCGAATGCCGGTCGCGAGCCCGCGGCGCACCCGCTCGCCAAGGCGCTCGAGCTCCGAGTAGCGGGCGGGGGTGAGGTACCGCAAGGTCGCGAGGCCGGCCGCCGCCGAGACCGGGTTGCCGTTGAATGTCCCGCCGTGGACGAGGGCGCCGGCCCGTCGGGCATCGAACTGGCCCATGACCTCGGCGCGACCGCCGAAGCCGCCCGACGGGTAGCCGCCGCCGATGATCTTGCCCAGCGTGGTCAGGTCCGGGCGCACGCCCCCGAGGCGTCCCTGGGCGCCGTTCGGGCCGACGCGGAAGCAGATGACCTCGTCGAAGATCAGCAGCGCCCCGATCCGGAGCGTGAGGTCGCGCAGGAAGCGGAGGAACTCGGGGTGCGCGGCGCGGACGCCGCCGGCACCCTGGACCGGCTCGATGATGATCGCCGCGAGCGCCCCCTCCCGTCCGCGGAGTGCGCGCTTGACGCCCTCCTCGTCGCCCCATGGCAGCTCGAGCACAAGATCGGAGACGCCCGCCGGCACCCCCGCGGTCCACGCAACCGCCGCGTCGTGCGTGCCGTGGTACGCGCCCTCGAACTTGGCGAGCAGCGGCCGGCCCGTGAAGGCCCGAGCAGCGCGGATCGCGAACATCGTGGCCTCGGTGCCGGAGTTCGTGAACCGGATGAGCTCCACGGATGGCAGCCGCCGCCGGAGCTCCTCGGCCAACTCGATCTCGACCTCCGTCGGCGCGGCGAAGGCTGATCCGCGGCGGACCTGCGCCTCCACGGCCGCGACGACCTCCGGGTGGGCGTGGCCGAGGATCAGCGAGGTGTAGTTGCCGAGGAAGTCGCGGTACTCGTTGCCGTCGACGTCCCACGTCGAGAGGCCGCTGCCGTGGGTCATGTACGGCGGATACGGCGCGCTGTAGATCGTGGTCCTCGTGGAGCCGCCGGGGAGCGCGGCCGCGGCACGCTCGAACATCGCAGCGGAGCGCGGCGTCCGGGCAACGTAGTCGGCAAGCAGGTCCGTCATCGCCGTCGGTCCGTCATCGCGTTGCAGATGATGCACCGTCGGCCGAACAGGACCTTCGTCCGGTATCCGTGCCCGTACGCACCGCCTACGGTCCTCCCCTCCGTTCGAGCACGTGCTCGACGCCTGGCTGAGTGATCGTCGCTTTGTCGCTGTCGTCCCGATCAGTCCCGAGCCTGCCCAGCCCCGGCCTGCGCGCGATCGTGCTGCTGCTGTCGACCGCGGTCGTGCTCGTCACGGCCATCGCCGTGTCGTCCAGCGTGTCCGACCACCTCCGCCAGGCCGCGGTGAACGAGGCCGTCCGGACGACCGAATCCGTCGTCCTCGGCTACCTCGGCAGCGAGGAGATCCCGGCCGCCATCGACAACCCGAGCGGTCCCGCTTCCGCGAGCGTCAACCAGCGCCTCGAAGAGCTCGTGCGCGCCGGCGAGATCCTCCGGATCAAGGTGTGGCTGCCCGA
Organism: Candidatus Limnocylindrales bacterium; assembly: GCA_036262855.1. GTDB lineage: Bacteria > Chloroflexota > Limnocylindria > Limnocylindrales > CSP1-4 > UBA5189. Next base: position 9,292 of record DATAIB010000105.1, on the reverse strand, counting down.
CGGCACCGTCGCGTTCTCCGACTTCGCGGAGCTCCGCGGCCAGAAGTTCGAGCTCGAGGGCGACCTCGGCGAGGCGCTCGGCGGCGAGACGTCGACCGAGTTCAGCGACGGCACCGCGGCCGAGAACGTCCACGAGCGCGGTCTCGCGAACAGCTTCCTGTCGATCTACCTGCCGATCCGCGACCAGGCAGGCAACGTCGTCGGCGCGTACGAGATGTACGAGGACGCCGCCCCGATCGAGGCGGACGTCGCGGCAACGAGGCGGGATGTCGTGCTCTACGTCGGGGCGATGGCGCTCGCGCTGCTCGGGGTGCTGTACGTCGCCTTCGCCGGCTCCTCGAGCCTGCTGTCCGCTCAGAACCGCCGGCTGCGCGAGCAGTCCGTGACCGAGCAGCTGCTCGCCGCCGACCTCCGCCGCAGCGAGGAGCGGTTCCGCTCGCTCGTTCGCAACTCGGTCGACGTGAACGTGATCCTGAACGCGGACGGGACGATCGGCTACGAATCACCGGCCGTCGAGCGCGTCCTCGGCGCCCGCTCAGACTCGCGGCTCGGCACGCTGGCGCTCGACTACGTCCACCCCGACGACCGCCAGCGCATCGCCCGGCTGTTCCTCGTCGTCGGGCGCAAGCCGGGCGCGGAAGCGGCGGCGGAGATGCGCGTCCGACACGAGGACGGCTCGTGGCGCTCGATCGAAGCGGTGGTCAAGAACCTGCTCGACGACCCGGCCGTCGGTGGCGTCGTCGTCAACTATCGCGACATCACCGCGCGCAAGGAGCTGGAGGACGAGCTCCGCCTCCGCGCGTTCCACGATGCGCTGACCGGGCTCGCGAACCGCGCGCTGTTCATCGACCGGCTCGGCCATGCGCTGGCACGGACGCGCCGAACCCGCGAGCGCGTCGCCGTCCTCTTCCTCGACCTCGACGACTTCAAGACGATCAACGACAGCCTCGGCCACGGCGAGGGCGACCAGCTCCTGCGCGCGACCGCCGAGCGACTCCGCGGCGCGCTGCGCGGCGGCGACACGCTGGCGCGGATGGGCGGCGACGAGTTCGCGGTGCTCGTCGAAGACGCGGGCGCGGGGCCGCCGCGCGAGGTCGCCGAGCGGCTGCTCGAGACGCTCCAGGCCCCCTTCCAGCGCGGCGGCCGCGAGCTGTTCGTCCACGCGAGCGTCGGTGTGGCGCTCGTCCGCGGGCGCCAGACCTCGGCCGAGGAGCTGCTCCGGAACGCCGACGCCGCGATGTACATCGCGAAGAGCCGCGGCAAGAACCGCATCGTCGAGTTCGAGCCGGGCATGCATCGCGCGGCGCTGGCGCGGCTCGCGCTCAAGGGCGATCTCGAGCGGGCGCTCGAGCGCCAGGAGTTCCTGCTCCTCTACCAGCCGATCGTCGACCTCGCGACGGGGACCGCGGTCGGCGTGGAGGCGCTCGTCCGATGGCGGAATCCGATGCGCCGCCTGATCCTGCCCGGCGAGTTCATCCCGCTCGCCGAGGAGACCGGGCTCATCATCCCGCTCGGGAGGTGGGTGCTCGAGCAGGCATGCCGCGAGGCACGCCGCTGGAACGACGCGGCGCCGGCCGACGCACTGTACGTGAGCGTCAACGTGTCGGGGCGCCAGGTGGCGGAGCCGGATTTCGTCGAGGCCGTCGACGAGGCGCTGCGGCGCAGCGGACTCGCGCCCGATCGTCTCGTCCTCGAATTCACCGAGAACGTGCTCATCGACGACACGGAGCAGAGCGCGGCGACGCTGGCCGCCCTCAAGGGCCTCGGTGTCCGCCTCGCGATCGACGACTTCGGGACCGGCTTCTCGTCGCTCGGCTACCTGCGCCGCTTCCCGATCGACGTCCTCAAGATCGACGGTTCCTTCGTCGCGAGCCTGTCGGGCGGCCGCGAGCAGCGGGCGGTCGTGGACGCGATCCTGCGGCTCGGCGAGACGCTCCACCTCGAGACGATCGTCGAAGGCATCGAGCAGGCGCACCAGGTCGCCGACCTTCGATCGATGGGCGCGACGCTCGGCCAGGGCCATTATTTCGCTCGCCCGCTGCCCTCGAACGAGATCGACGCGATGGTGGCCGGCCACCCGCGCTCGACGCGCGATCCCGCGGGCCACCTCGCCGCGGAGCGCCGGAGCGTCGCCTAGCCCGGGTTCCTGGGCTCGCTCGCCGCGCGGCCGGCCGCCCGGACGAGCTCCACGCCGGAGCTGCCGCGGATCACCGCCGTCCACGCGGCCGGCGTGCCATGCATCGCGACGGTCACCGTGTCCCCGCGCGCAGCCGACGCCAGGTACTCGATGTCGAGGGCAGCGACCGGTGTCGCGGTCCATGCCGCGCCCGCGGCGTCCCGCGCCTCCCACAGCCAGTCGAGGTAGACGGCGTTGTTGACGTGGTCCAGCGGATCGAGGTCGCGGCCGCGGACGCTCAGGTCCAGTGCCGTCGCGGGCGGTCCCTGCGGCTTCGGGACGCGCAGGATGTCCTCATCGAGCTCCGGGTTCGAGAAGGCGAGCCCGAAGGCCTCCGGGATGCGCTGGATTCGTCCGCGCCCGTCGAGCAGCACCCAGTCCGTGGTGACGCGAGCGGCAAGCTCGCCGGTCACGAGCCGGCACTCGCACAGCCGCCGCGCCCAGATCCGCTTGTGCCCGATGACCGCCGTCTCGAGTCGAAGCGTGTGACCCATCGGCACGGGAGCGCCGAGCTCGAGCGCGACGCCGCGCACGACCCAGCCAAGTCCGCGCTCGGCGTACCAGGCGCGATCGAACCCGGTCCGCTCGGAGTGGCGCCACGCGATGTCCTGCGCGTACCGCAGGAGGCTGGACGTGCGCATCGCGCCGTCGGGACCGGCCTCGTCGAACCGAACGCGGTAGCCCGCACGGAACCCGTTCGCGATCGGCGGGAAGGGCTCGGCCAGCTCGCCGGCAAGGCCGGGATCGATGTCGATGGGAAGCGGTGCCGGGTCCACGATCGAGAGCGTAGCCGTGCCAAGCAGGGCGGACCCCGCGACAATCAGACGGGTCGCCGCTCCAGATCAGCGAGCAGGTCGGACCGAACGTCCGCCCGAAGAAGCGTGCGAGCCGGGGGCTGCGGCTCGTGCCTGCGGCCGAGCAGCTCGAGCACCTGCACGTAGCGGGAGCGCCGCGCGCTCGGGGCCATCGCGAGTCGACCGGCCCGTTCGCACAGCGATCGCAGCCGTCGAGCGGCGTCGAGGTTCCACGCCCGTGAGTAGACACGCGTCGCCTCGTCCCGAATCCGGGCCGCCTCGTGCCGGCCGTTGCGGGCCTCCAGCTCGGCGACCGAATCGAGGACGCCGCGGTACAGCACCGGCATGATCTCGGCGACCGACATCTCGTTCATGGACCGCGAAGGATGCCCAAGCGGGACCGTGTCGGAAATCGTCCACTTGTACCGGTACCTGTCGCCCGCGCGACGCCGTGGGCTCAGTCCCCGCTGTGCCAGCCGGAGCGGATCTCGAAGGAGCGCAGCTCGCCGGTGGGCGGCGACCAGGTCTCCTCCACCCGATCGACGAGCGCCGCCGGTGGCCCCACTCGCAGCGCCTGGATGAGCTCATGGAGCTGATCAGGGTCGCCTTCCGCGATCACGCGGACCAGCCCGCCGGCCTCGTTGGCCACCCACCCCTGCAGCGCGAGCTCGCGCGCCACACGCAGCGTGTAGGCGCGGAACCCGACGCCGTGCACGCGGCCGTGGACGACGGCCTCGAGCCGCTGCATCGGTTGCGCCGGCGCCCCGTCGGGAACGTTGCCCGCGGGGCCGTGATCGTCCGTCATGCGGCAACTCGCGCGGCCCAGCCGAGCGCCAACGCATCGATGACGAGCTCCGGGCTGACGTTGCCCTCGAGCCGCTCGCCGGCAACGTCGAGACGTCGGAGCTGGTCCGGAGCGAAGGTGCCGGGGAGCGTCCGGCTCGCCGCTTCGAGATCGTCCAGCAGGTCGATGCCACGCACCGCCGCCGCGTCGCCCATCGCGACCAGCGCGAGGTCGCGCGCCACGTCCCGCCAGATCCCGATCAGGGCCAGCGCGGCGGACCGCCGCTCGGCCGCGGGAATGCGTGCGGCGGGGCCGCCCGCGCTCGATCCTTCCTCGCCGGCGTCACTCGCGCCACCGGCAGGCCTCCGTGCAGCATCGGCCCCGGCGGCTCCGGCGCTCGACATGCTCCCGCCAGCAGCCTTTCGGCCGCGCCCACCAACGTTCCGAGTTGTGGTCCCGTCCTCCGGGCCGGCGGCGGCGCCACCTCGGACCGCGGCGACGAGCGCGCCGGCCCGAGCCAGCAGGTCCCGGCCGATACGCAGGCGGTCGGCGCGAGATGCGCGCGTCAGGTCGAGGAGCGTTCGCGCGATCTCGGCGCGGATCGTGACCGCCTCCGGGGCTCGCGCGAGCGCGACGGCATCGCCGGGTCGGCCGCCGGCAAGTCGCGAGAGCCGGGCCGCCGCGGCGGCGTCAGCGAGCCCAGCGTGGACCAGGATCTCCTCCACCGCGGCCTTCGCAACCGGCCCGACGCGAATCCGGATCACGCGCGAGCGGATCGTCGGCAGGAGCCGCTCCTCGTCCGCGGCGGTCAGGATGAGCACGGTGCCGGCGGGCGGCTCCTCGAGCGTCTTGAGGAACGCCGACTGCGCGTCGTCGGTCATGCGATCCGCGTCCCCGATGATCGCGACACGCAGCCCGCCCTCGACCGGCATGAGCGCGAGCTCGCGCACGAGGTCGCGCACGCCGCGGTCCTCGCGACCGCCGATCGGGATCACCTGCCCGGCTCCCGAGGGAGCCAGGACGTGGAGGTCCGGATGGTTGCCGTGCGCAAGCGCACGGCATGCCCGGCAGGTGCGGTCCGGTCGCTCGCCGACGTCCGGCGCCGTGCACAGCAGCGCGGCGGCGATGTCATCGGCGAGCGTGCGCTTGCCGACGCCCGAAGGCCCCGCCAGCAGCAGGGCATGCGGAACGCCGGTGCGCAGCATTGAGTCGACCGCGGCCAGCGCGGCCGGCTGGCCGCGCGTTCGAAAGCGATCGCCCGGCATCGGATCCGGGGTCATGGACGCAGGAGCGGTGCCGCCGCTCAGCCGGCGGCGTCCGCCTTCTTGCGGGTCACCCGGCGCTTCGGCGCGGCCGTCTCGTCGACCGTGGTGGCGGTCGCATCGGCGTCCGCTGCCGCAGCCTTCGTGCGCGTCGCCCGCTTCGCGGCGGGCGCCGGTGCAACCTCGGTGTCAGCCGTCTTCGTCCGCGTGGACCGCGTGCGAGCAGGCTTCTCCGCGACCGCCTCGGTCGCTGCCTCGGTGGCCTCGGCGGTCGCCTTCGTCCGCCGGGTGCTCGGCCGACGCGCCGTCGCGGGCGCCTCGGCCGTCTCCGGGGTCTCGGTGGCTGCCGCGGCCGGTCGGCGGCCGCGTCGCGCGGGCGCCGCTGCCTCCGTGGCCTCGGCGTCCTGCGCGGCGGAGGCGACCGGCGCGGGCGTCGGGGCATCACGCCGCGGCGCCTGGGCCTTCGAGCCCATCTGGGCGCGCAGCATCGCCTCGAGCTCCGGCGGGACCTCGCTCCACGGCTCGTCGCTCGTGCCGCGCGGTGCGGGCGCCGACGTGGGCCGGAAGCCCTGTCGATCGCCGCGTCCGCCGCGGTCGTTGCGGTCGTTCCGCTCGATGCGGTCGTTCCGACCGAAGCCCTCGCGGGAGCGCTGCGGCTCGGCGAACCGGGACGGTTGCGACCCGCGCCCGCCACCGAAACGCTCCCGCTCCAGGGCCGCGGCGTACGCGCCGCCACGACCACCGCGGCCGCCGCGGATGCCACCCCGGCCCGCGTCGCGCTGGCGACGCTCGGTCAGGAGGTACTCCGGCACCGCGGGCTCGTCGAAGTCCTCGTCGTCCACCGGGGCGGACGACGCGGGCGACGCACTTCGTGAGGCGGGCACACCGATCTGCGAATCCCACACCGACCCGAACGCCGAGGCGACACGCCGAGCCGGCACTGGCCGCTCCTCGTCCTCGTCGACGTCCACGTCGTCGCGCTCAACGCGCCCGACGGGCTCGCCGGTCGTGACCGGCGCGTCGGAAAAGCCGTTCTCCTCTCGACCCCGGGACCGGCCGCGACCGCGGCCACCGCGGCGCCGCCGGCGTCGCGGCGCGTCGTCGCCTTCGACCTCGCCGTCGCGCGGGCCGGCGTCCTCGAAGTCCTCGGCATCCTCGAGGTCGGGGGCCTCGACCGGGGCGGCGACCCGCGCCACCCGCGAGAGCTTCTCGCCCGGCAGCGCGACGATCGTGCCGCCTTCGGCGGGCTCGGGTTCGACCGGGGCCGGAGCAACGCGACTGCGCCCGCGACTCACGGCCGCCACCGGCTCGGGGGAGCGGCGCGTTCGACCGCGACCGCGGCTCCGCTCGCCGGTGCCCTCGGTCATCTTGTCCGGCACCTCGGTCATCGACAGGTCCTCGTCGTCGCCGGCGACGCGTCGCCCGGAGCGCGAGGAGCCCTTCTCGACCTTGGCGATCTGCACGATGTCCGTGAACAGGTCCGCGACGTCCATCAGGTCCGACGAGGTGTTCCCGCGGAAGCTCACGACCTCCACGCGGACGCCCATCTCCTGGACGGCGCGGATGGCCGGGGCGAAGTCGCCGTCGCCGGAAACGACGATCGCGACGTCGAGGTTCCGGGCGGTCTTCATCATGTCCACGACGAGCTCGATGTCGAGGTTCGCCTTGACCTTGCCGTCGCCGTACTTGCGGATGTCCTTGCTGACGACCTTGTAGCCGTTCCGGCGCAGGAAGTCGTGGAAGTTCCGCTGGTTCTCGTTGTCGGGGTCGAGCCCCGTATAGGCGTACGCGCGCACGAGGTCGCGCCCCGCGCTTCCCGCCTTCAGCAGCGTGACGTAATCGATGTCCACGCCGGCCGCCTTGGCCGCGTAGAAGATGTTCGCCACGTCAACGAAGACGGCGACGTTCTTGCCCACCTGGTCTCCTATCTGGTCGGCGCCGCTGCCGCTGTGCGGCCGGCGCCCGAATGGTTCAGCGCCGGCGCCCGGCAGGATCCACGGCGCGCCGGAGGACCGGCTCCCCGTCGACGAATCCCTGGCGCTCCCAGCGCTGGTGCTCTGCCGGATCGTCCGGCGGCGGCGCCTCGACCGACGCACATCCCTTGTTCGCCGCCGAGCGCAGGCACTCCTCGATGAGGCTGTCGCTCACGGCATCCGGTTCGCTCGCCGGGTCGACGACGAGCAGGTCGATGGTGCCCACGTAGCCGCCGGCCCGGACCGAAGGCCGGATGGCGAGCACCGCGCCGCCGATGACCGTTCGCCGACGTTCGGCGACGAGCACGGTGGCGTGGGGCAGGAACACGAGCTGGCGAAGGACGTCTGCGGCGCCGAGCCCCCCGGACGCGCCGTCACCCAGGCGATCGCCGCTGAGTGCGACGAGTGCCTCGATGTCGGTGATCTGGGCCGCTCGGACCCTGTACTCCACGAGCCTGACGTGCTCCCTCGTGCGGACGGCACACACGTCGATTGCCCGTTGTGATCGTGGCCGACCTGCCCGCCGGGCTGTTCGCGGAAACCATGCGGGGAGCACGCACGAGATGCGTGTGCAACCTTCCCGGGTCGCGAATGACCGGCCTTGCAATCGGTGCGCCGTTGCCTATCATACGCGATCACTTCGGCGGCCACCTGCGCGCCGCACGGAGCCACCTCGCGATCTGCGGCACCCCGCACGCACCGAACCGCGACCCCCGATCTCTCGGCCCCGAGTCGAGACCCCATCGGTGACCAGCGGACCGGGCACGAGGGTCGCGGCGGAGGTCCGGCACCGTTCGATCGCAGGAGGAACGACCGGGGGTCGACCCGGCAGTTCGGGCGATCAATCTCGAGGAGGAGTCTGCATGAAGCTCAGGCATCTCGGTGCGTTCACCGCGATTGCCGCCCTCGCGTTCTCGGCGTGCAATCAGCCGGGCGCGAGTGGTGGAACCGGTGGGACCAAGGGCACCGTGTACTTCGCCATCGAGCTGCCCCAGCAGGGCAGTGAGAAGGCGGCGTCGGACCCGATCATCAACGGCATCAAGCTCGCCGTGAAGCAGGCTGGCGGCACCGCCGGCGGCTACAAGATCGAGATCCCGCAGTCGGCGATCAAGGACGACGCGCTCAACGGCGCGCACGATCCGCAGACCGGCGCGAACAACATGAACGCCCTCGTCGCGGACGAGAAGATCGTCGGCGTCATCGGCCCCCTGAACTCCAGCGTGGCCAAGGCGCAGATCCCGATCTCGAACGCAGGCGGCCTGTCCCAGTGCTCGCCGGCGAACACGAACCCGGACCTGACCAAGGGCGACCCCGCCAAGCAGCTCCGGACCAAGCCGAACAACTACATCCGCGTCGTCACCACGGACGACGTCCAGGGTCCTGCCGCCTCGCAGTACATCTACGAGACGCTCAAGAAGACCTCCGTCTACATCATCGATGACACCGAGACCTTCGGTAAGGGTGTTGCCGATGCCTTCGAGAAGGACTTCAAGGCCCGCGGCGGCACCGTCACCAAGCATGACGGCGCCCCGAAGACCACCCAGGACTACGTCACGATCATGACCGCGGCCGCCTCGGGCAGCCCGCAGGCCATCTACTTCGGCGGCGTCACGGCCACCGGCGGCGCGCGCATCCTGCTCGCAGCCGCGCAGGCGGGCCTTGGCGACGTTCCGTACGTTGGCCCCGACGGCATCAACGACGGCTCTGGCGCAACCAAGGACTCGTTCCTCAACCTGGCCGGCGACAAGGCCGCCCACTCGTACAGCACGCTGGCGGGTATCGGCACGTTCGACGGCAAGGCCAAGTTCGACTCCGACTACAAGGCCGAGTACGGGATCGACGCCACGGGCTACGCGGCCCAGGGCTTCGCCTGCGCCCAGGTCTTCCTCGATGCGCTCGGCCGCGCCGGCGCAACGAACCCTGCCGACATGAAGGCGCTCCGCGAGGCCATGCGCGTCGCGGTCACCGACACGTCGCACACGTACAAGACCATCCAGGGCGACATCACCTTCAACGCTGACGGTGATACCTCCCAGAAGATCGTTTCGATCTACAGCTACGACGCTACGGCGAAGGACTGGAAGTTCGAGACGCAGGTCGACTACGCGGCGAAGTAACCGCCGATAGCCCTGAGGCCGGGGATCGCAAGGTCCCCGGCCTCATCGCATCCGGCAGCACCCGCGCGAACGTTCCACCAGGCCAATTCGTCAGGTAGGACATGACCGCCCAACGGACCCGCCCTCACCGCTCGCGGCCAGGCCAATGACCACCACCGTTGCTGTCGCGCGTCCCGGCGCGATCAA
>DATAIB010000104.1:0-3884 GCA_036262855.1 Candidatus Limnocylindrales bacterium | reverse complement strand
GATCCGCGCCACGAAGTCGGAGCTGGAGAACCTGCAGGTCCAGATCGAGCAGGCGGAGCGCGAGGCGAACTACGAGCGCGCCGCGCAGCTGAAGTACGGCACGCAGCGCGAGCTGACGGACCGGCTCGCCCAGCAGAGCGCGGCGATGGCCGCCCTCCAGGGCCCCAACGCGTTGCTCAAGGAAGAGGTCACCGCGGACGAGATCGCCGACATCGTGTCGAAGTGGACCGGCGTGCCGGTCACGCGACTGATGGAGGGCGAGCTCGCGAAGCTCGTGCACATGGAGGAGCGCCTCCACGAGCGCGTGATCGGACAGGATGAGGCAATCGAAGCCGTGTCCGACGCGGTCCGCCGCGCCCGTGCCGGCCTCCAGGATCCGCGTCGCCCGATCGGCAGCTTCCTGTTCATGGGTCCCACCGGCGTCGGCAAGACGGAGCTGGCCCGCGCGCTCGCGGCGTTCATGTTCGATGACGAGCACGCCATGACCCGCATCGACATGAGCGAGTACATGGAGAAGTTCGCCGTGTCGCGCCTGGTCGGCGCACCTCCCGGCTACGTCGGCTACGACGAGGGCGGGCAGCTCACCGAGGCGGTTCGACGCCGGCCGTACCAGGTCGTCCTGCTCGACGAGATCGAGAAGGCGCACCCGGACGTGTTCAACGTGCTGCTCCAGGTCCTCGACGACGGGCGCCTCACGGATTCGCAGGGCCGCACCGTGAACTTCAAGAACACGCTGGTGATCATGACCAGCAACGTCGGATCACAGGTCATCGCGGCCGCCGGGGTGCGCCCTGGCGACACCGAGGCGTACGAGCAGATGAAGCAGCAGGTCACGGACCTCCTGCGCGGCCAGTTCCGGCCCGAGTTTCTCAACCGGATCGACGAGGTCATCGTCTTCCACGCCCTGACGGACGCGGACCTCGCGGCGATCGTCGAGCTGCTCCTCGCCGACCTCCAGCGCCGCCTCGCAACCCAGGACATCGCGCTGGAGCTGACGCCGGCGGCGCGGTCGCTCATCGCCCGCGACGGCACGGACCCGACCTTCGGGGCACGGCCGCTCAAGCGGACCATCCAGCGGCTCGTCGAAAACCCGCTGGCCCGAGCGCTGATCGAAGGCCGGTTCAAGGCCGGCCAGGCGGTTCGGGTCGATGCGGACCCCGTCGGCTCGACGCTCGTGTTCTCCTCGGGCGACGAGTCGGTCGTCGCGGACGCCGCCGAGCGGCGCGACGCGCGCCGACGCACGGGCGCGGGCGAGCCAGAGGCCGTCGGCGCAGGTGCCGGCGCCCGCGCGCGGTCCGTCTTCGACGTCCCGAACATCGACGAGGATCCTGACCGCGGCAACGACGGCGGCGGCCGACCCAACTAGTGCAGTTCTCGCTCGCGGCGGCTCGACTGGCGTCCATTCCCGACGTCCTGCCGCCGCCGCCCGAGGCACTGATGCCCGTCCGCGTCGACGGCGTGGCGTGGCGGGCCCAGGCGGATGGCATGGCGACCGCGCGAGCGGCAGCCGTGCTCGTGCTGATCTCGCCGGATCCCTCCGACGAGGCCCGGGTCACCCTCATCGAGCGGACGGCGTACGACGGCCACCATTCGGGCGAGATCGCGTTCCCGGGCGGCGCCGCCGAGCCCGGCGACGCCGATGACGCGGCGACGGCGATCCGGGAGGCGGGGGAGGAGATCGGCCTCGATCCCGACTCCGTCGGGCTGCGGGTCGTCGGCCCGCTCGAGGTGTTCTGGATCCCGGTCAGCAACTTCCGGGTGACCCCGATCGTCGCGCTCGCCGACCACCTCCCCGCGTGGACCCCCGACCCGCGCGAGGTCAAGCGCGTGATCGATGCGCCGGTGGCGGCGTTCCTGCCCGATGCCCCGATCACGCAGATGGAGCGTGACGTGCGCGAGTGGCGGATCCGCTACGGCGCGTACACCTTGGACGAGATCGGCGAGGGTCCGGGCGTCTGGGGTGCCACGGCCCGGATCCTGGGCCAGCTCGGGGCAGTCCTCGGGACTACGCCATTCGGGTCATAGGTCGGCCCGAAAAGGTGGGGCATACTGGCGCCGCCTTCGAGTCCCGATCAGGGACGTGACCCAGAGGAGCCCGTTGTGATCCGCCGAATCTCCACTGCCGTCGCCATCGCCGCCTTCGTGGCCGCGTGCGGCAACAGCACTCCGACCGCCACCCCTCCCCCGGTCGACTCCACCGTCCTGCTCCCCAGCGCGGAGGCAAGCGCCGCGCCCAGCCCCACCGAGGGCGCCGCGCTGCCGTCGCCGACGACCGCCAACCCATACGTCAACGCCGACTACACGCTGACCCTGCCCGACGGCTGGGTCGCGTTCGACATGAAGGACCCGGCCGGCCAGGCGGCGCTCCAGGCGTTCGTCACCGCAAACCCGGACTTCGCGAACTCGATCGACGCGTTCACGAAGCTGCCGAACGTCGTCATGGCCGTCAACCAGGCGCTCGGCAACGTCCTGGTGTCCGTCTCGATCCCGACGGGGGGCGTCGGCCTCGACGCGATCGCGAGCCAGTTCACGACCCAGTTCCAGGCCGTTCCGGGCGTCAAGGAAGCGCCCGAGCCGACCGACGTCACGCTCCCGGCCGGCCCGGCCAAGCACTGGCACATCGTCATCGAGGCGAACAACGCATCCGGCGGGACCTACGAGGTCGGCGAGAGCATCTACCTCGCGGCCAATGCCACGACTGCGGTCCTCGTCGAGTTCGTCGAGGTCGGTGGCACCGCGGTTCCGCAGGAGCAGCAGGTCATCCAGACCCTCGCGTTCAAGTAGGCTCCGCCACCTCGGAGGAGGTGGCGCGATGGCCGTGATGCAGAAGATCCTCAACGACCCGGAGCCGTTCGTCGACGAGATGCTCGAGGGCATCCTGGCGGCGCATCCGGGCCAGCTCCGCCGGCCCTCGCCGCGCGCAGTCGTCCGGGCCGACGCGCCGGTCCCCGGCAAGGTCGCCATCGCGACCGGCGGCGGCTCCGGGCATCTCCCCGTGTTCATGGGCTACGTCGGCGACGGCGTGATCGATGGCGCGGCCATCGGGAATGTGTTTGCCTCACCCTCGTCCGACGACATGCTCGAGGTGACCCGCGCGATCTCCGGCGGCGCCGGTGTGCTCTACCTGTACGGGAACTACGGCGGCGACCGGCTGAACTTCGACCTCGCGGCCGAGCTCGCGGCTGACGAAGGTATCGAGGTCCGCACGATCCTCGGCGCCGACGACGTGGCGTCCGCGCCGCGGGAGCGGGCCGCTTCGCGCCGCGGCATCGCCGGGATCTTCTTCCTGTACAAGGTCGCGGGCGCTGCGGCGGCTGCCGGGATGTCGCTGGATGAGGTCGTCGCGGTCACGGAACGGGCGGCCGCGAGGACGCGGACCATGGGCGTCGCGCTCTCGCCGTGCACGATCCCGGCCGCGGGCGTCCCGACGTTCGAGCTGCCGGTCGGCCAGATGGAGATCGGCATGGGCATCCACGGCGAGCCCGGGGTGCGTCGAGGGCCCCTGGCGACGGCGAACGAGATCGCGGCGGAGCTGATGCGCTCGATCCTCGCCGATCTCCCGTACGGTCGCGGCGACGACGTCGCGGTGCTGGTGAACGGCCTCGGCGCCACTCCGAAGGAGGAGCTGTACATCCTCTACCGCGCTGTCTCGAAGATTCTCGACGGCGAGGGCATCCGGGTCCATCGCGTGTGGGTCGGCGAATACGCAACGTCGCTGGAGATGGCCGGCGCGTCCGTGACGCTGCTCCGCCTGGACGACGAGCTCAAGCGCCTCGTCGATGCACCGGCGAACACGCCGTTCTTCGTGCAGGCGTGACGAGCCACCCCGGCGGGGCGGCTCCGGGCGCGGCGGCTCCCGGCGCGGCGGCGTTCGTCCGACTCCT
>DATAIB010000103.1:0-2546 GCA_036262855.1 Candidatus Limnocylindrales bacterium | reverse complement strand
GCCTCCAGGAACCGGGCGATGGACCAGCCGAAGATCGGGTGGCCTTCGGGCGCGGTCAGGAAGTCGCCGCGCCTGCCCGGACCCTGCTCGGTGTCGGCGCGCGTGTAGTAGCCGCGCTCGGGGTCGTAGAGCGCGAGCTCCATGAACCGGGCGAACGTCATCGGCCCGGTTGCCGCGATCTCTTCGCGGATCCGTTCGACGAGCTCGGGGTCGCTCTCCGGGAGGGGCGCGGTCGGGTCGAGCTCCTCGACGCGCCGGATGCCGGCGCGGATGTCGCTCATCTGCGGCCCTCGCCGGCCCTGCGGTCTCCGCTGGTGCTGCGGCTCCTGCCGCCGATCGCGAGGCGCAGCCCCGGACCGACGAGCGTGTGCCCGCCGAGCAGCACCGAGATGCTCGCATCGCGCGCGCTCTCGGTGACCGCCCGGAGCCACGGGTCGCCGATCCGGTCGGGCAGCAGGAGGTCCGACGCGAATCGATCTTCGGGCGCCGGCCACGCCGACTCGTCCGCTCCCAGTCGGTGCGCCAGCAGCACCCGGGAGTCGACCACGGCCGCGTCACCGAGCTCCGCCAGGATCGTGCCGAGGGCGTCCGGTCCGCGGTCGTCCAGGAGCATGCCCAGCACGGACCGTGGCGGCGCCTGGTCACTCACCAGCCCGCTGGCACGGAGCCCTCGCTCTTCGATCAGGGCGCGTGTCCGCGACGCCGTCCCGCCTTCGAGCCAGCGGATCGTCGCCGACGAGAGGCGGCCGGTAACGACGAGCTGCCGGCGTGGATCCCGCGCCATCGCGCGGAGTCCGTCGGTGCGAGCGCGGACGAAACTCGTGTCGACACCGCTGAGGGCAGCGGCCGCCCCCGGTTGGACCGCGTCGGCGAGCAGCACATCGAGCGGCGAATCCAGGTCGAGCTGGAGTCGCGGCCGCGGCAGGTCCGTGACCTCGTAGCCGGCATGCTCGCGCAGCCAGCGCGGCAGCGCGTTGTCGCTCGGCAGGTCCGGCACGGAGGCGAGATTCGCTGCTGCCCCGATCGCCACGACATCGGCGGAATAGGTGTTGTTCGCGACCGCGCGTCGTACGCCGCTTCCGGCAACGTCCAGCAGCGCGACCGCGTCCGCGCGCATCGCCAGGGGGATGGCCCCGGAGCCGAGCACCACCAGCCCGCTCCCGGCGGCGAGGCCCGCCACCAACCCGCCCAGCCGCGCGCCGAACGGCCGTCCATCCGGCGGACCGGAGACCCTCTCCACATCCGTGGCGCCGGCCGACCGGAAGAGCGCCACGAGCCGATCCGCGTTCGTATCGCGGGCCGCCGTGAGCGCGCGCTGCAGCGGACCCGCCGTCGATGCCGGCGTCGGGTGCAGGATTCGGACTGCGACGGGCTGCACGCGGCGACTGTAGCCGGGGCCGCCCGCGGATCGATCGAGGTGCACGTGGCGCGCACGGTTCGGGCGTACATCGGGCTCGGGGCGAACGTGGGCGATGCCCGCGCGACGCTCGCCGATGCCGTTGCCGCGCTCGATCGCATGCCCGGCGTCCGCCGCCGCGGCGTGTCGCGCCTGTACGTCACGAAGCCGGTGGGCGTCGAGGACCAGCCCGACTTCCACAACGCGGTCGTTGCGCTGGACGTCCCGGCCGGCCCCGATCCGGCGAGCGGCGCCATCGACCTGCTCGTCGCCCTCAAGGGCATCGAGCGCGAGTTCGGACGGCAGCGGCGCGAGCGCTGGGGCCCCCGCGAGCTCGACCTGGACCTCCTGCTGTTCGGCCGTGCCCGGCTGGCCGTCGAACGCCCGGCCGCCGCGATTCCCGCGTCCGCCGCCATCGATCCCGGCGCCGCAGCGCGCCTCCTGGAGGTCCCGCACCCCTCGATGCGCGATCGGCTGTTCGTCCTTGCGCCGCTCGCCGACCTCGCGCCGCGCCTCGTCCCGCCGGGCTGGCACGAGACCGTCGCGACGGCGCGAACCCGCCGTGAGCACGCCGAGGGTCCCGGCGCCGTCCGCGCCGATGGCTTCTGGAGCGAGCCGCACGGCACATGGCTGGGCCCGAGCGGGGGCCCCATCGACATCCGCCCAGCGCGTGCCGCCGACGCCGACGAGGTCGCGAAGACCCACACCGCCGCGGCGCAGGCGAGCTACCGCGGCTACGGTCCACCCGATCCCGGCGGCTTCGAGCGGCGGACGAACCTCTGGCGCGAGGTGCTGCCGAAGCCGGACAACCGGACGTGGGTGGCCGTTGACGGCGAGCTGATCGTCGGCCTCCTGAACATCGGCTCGTTCCGCGAGCACCCGGATGCCGGCGCGGTTCGGACGCTGTACGTCCTCCCCGGCTGGTGGGGGTCAGGCGTCGGGCAGCGGCTCATGGAGCTCGCGCACGGCGAGCTCGCCCGCGACTTCGACCATGCGCTGCTCACTGTCCTCGCTCGCAATGGCCGGGCGCGCCGGTTCTACGAGCGGAATGGCTGGGAGCTCGTCGAGACCACGACGGAGCCGCACTTCGGCAACACCATGACGGAGGTTGCCCGCTACTCGAGGCGCTTCCGATAGGAACGAAGAGGCG
>DATAIB010000102.1:0-1883 GCA_036262855.1 Candidatus Limnocylindrales bacterium | reverse complement strand
GGGCCCGCGCGGCGATCGATCCACCTGCGGGCCGATCTCGCTGCGCTGGGCGTAGGTGAACCGTTGCCCGTCCTCGTCGGTGAGCGCGAGGTGCGAGGCCCACGCGACCGGCACGCCGCCGCGCTCGGCGCGGAAGATGACCGCCTCGAACCCGTAGGTGTGCGGCGCGCCCTGCTCGCGCGTCGTCAGGTGGCCCGTGTAGTACCACCACTCGGTGAGCCGATCGTGGGGGCCGTCGTCCCGGGGCAGCACGACGGGGATCGGGTCGGCCGGGCGGCTGGGGGCCGGCGTCGCAACGGGTGGGGTCGGGAAGGTCAGCGGCTCGTTGGCGAGGATCGGCGCGCCGCCGCAGCCGCTGAGGGTCGCCGCAACGGCCGCGATCGCGACGAGCGCGCGCAGGCGCTTCACGGCATCACCTCCGGCTCGATCAGCTCCGGCAGGCGCCGGTCGATGACGCCGGGCAGCCACCAGTTCCACTTTCCCAGGAGCCGCATCGTCGCGGGCACGAGCAGCGCCCGAACGACCGTCGCGTCGAGCGCAACCGCGATCGCGATGCCCACGCCGAGCGCCTTGATCAGCACGATGTCGGCGAAGGCGAACGAGCCGGCAACCACGATCACGATGAGCGCCGCCGAGGTCACGATCCGGCCGGAGCGCTCCAGCCCGGTCGCAACCGCGGTCGGGTTGTCGCCCGTCGCCTCCCACGTCTCGCGCATGCGCGTGAGCAGGAACACCTCGTAGTCCATCGACAGCCCGAACAGGACGCAGAACAGGATCACCGGCTGCGTGGTCTCCACGAACCCGAGCGGCCGCGTGGCGAGCAGCGCCGACAGGTTGCCGTCCTGGAAGATCCACACCAGCGCCCCGAACGACGCCGCGATCGACAGCGCATTCATCGCCAGCGCCTTCAGCGGCAGCAGCAGCGAGCGGAGCAGGAGCAGCAGCACGACGTACGTCGAGACGAGGATGAACACGGCCGTCCGCGGGAACTCGGCCGCGATGCCTGTCACGACATCCTCGACGTCGGCCGCCCCGCCGCCCACGAGCACCGTCATGCCCGCCGGCGGCGCGAGCTTGCCGGTCTTCGAGCGGAGATCACCCACGAGCTGGCGCGCGACGGCGTCGTTCGGTGCGTAGGGCGTGTAGACCGTGAACGCGGTGAGGTCCTTGCGCGTCGTCGCGGCGAGGATCTCCGCGGTGTAGCGATCCGGCGGCCCGCCGGTTGCCTGGTAGATCAGCGCGTACTGGGCCGCGGTGAGGCGTGGGTCGACATCGACGAGGCTGTCGACGCGCTCGATCCGCGGATCGGCCTCGAGCCGGCGCGAGTAGTCGTACAGCGCCGAGATGTTCGCGGCATCGACTGCGTTCCCGGTGGTCCGGATCGCCAGCACGATGGGGGCAAATGGGCCAGGCCCGAAGTCCGCGGCGAGGCGGTCGAACGCGGCGCGGGACGGCGCGTCCTCGGGGAGGATCCGCGCGTCCGGCGCGTTGAACTGCACGTGGAGGAATGGTGTTCCGAGGACCAGGAGCAGCGCCAGCGTGGGCACGAGCACCGCGACTGGGCGGCGCATGACCCACCACGCGAGGCGCGACCACGGGCCTTCGGCGTCGGGGCGCGGCCGCACGCGCCGGATCCGGAACCGCTCCAGGTGCGTGCCAACGACTGCGAGGAGCGCGGGCAGCAGCGTCATCGCGGCGGCAACCGCGAACGCGACGACCACTGCGCCCGCGATGCCCACCGATCGAAGGATCATGAATCCGAACAGCACCAGCCCGAGCAGGCCGAGCAGGACGGTGACCCCGGAGAAGAACACCGCGCGGCCCGCGGTCCGCGCCGTGGCGCCCACCGCATCGACGACGGCGCCCTCCTCGCCGTCCCGTGC
>DATAIB010000101.1:0-2729 GCA_036262855.1 Candidatus Limnocylindrales bacterium | reverse complement strand
CTTCCTGCGCCAGCTCGGCCTCCAGCTGCTGTGCATCGCGATCGGGTTCACCGTGGTGTTCCCGGTCATCTGGATCGTCGCGATGTCGCTCGATCCCAGGAACCTCCAGCGGCCGGACTCGCTGTTCCCGCCTGGTGCGTCGCTCGATGCCTACGCGCGCGTGCTGGCGAAGCCGACGCAGAACCCGGTGTCCTTCCTCCAGCTCGCCCAGAACAGCCTGTTCCTGGCGGTGGTCATCACCGTTGCGAGCGTCGCGATCGGCGTCCTCGCGGCCTACGCGTTCTCGCGTATGAACTTCCGCGGCCGCTCAACGCTCATGATCGGGATCCTCGCGGTCCTGATGCTGCCCGCTGTTGCCACCATCGCGCCGCTGTTCGTCTCGCTCAACAAGATCCAGATCGGGACGTTCAACCTGCGGAACTCGCTGATCGGCGTCTCGATCGCGATCATCTCGAGCCAGCTGCCGTTCGCGATCTGGAACATCAAGGGCTACCTGGACACCATTCCGAAGGAGCTGGAGGAGGCCGCGACCGTCGACGGTGCGGGCCGGTTCCAGATCTTCCTGCGGATCATCCTGCCCCTCGCGACGCCCGTCCTTGCCGTCACGGCCCTGTTCGCGTTCATCGCCGGCTGGACGGAGTTCATCATCTCGTGGATCTTCCTGACCAAGGCCGAGACGTTCACGCTCGCGATGGCGCTCAACGGGATGGTCGGCCAGTACGCGAGCTCCACGCCGTGGTCCGATTTTGCGGCCTTCTCGATCCTGTTCGCGATTCCGCCGATCGTCGCCTATGCGCTGCTGCAGAAGTACATCGTCGGCGGGCTCACCGTGGGCGGGGTCAAGGGCTGACGCCGCACGGCGTGGCTCAGCCTCCAGGGGCGAGCTGGATCACCACCGTCGAGCTTGCGGGGATCGTCGCGAGCGGTACGTAGCCGTCGACGCCGCCGATCGCGGTCACGGCTGGCGCGGCCGCCGCTGTGCCCACCAGGGAGGCCGGGTAGGCGACGGTCGCTTTCGGTGTTCCGCACAGCTCACCTGACCGCAGCGTCAAGGCGACGCCCGATGCGTCCTCCGCACCCAGGTTCTGGATCACGAGGTAGCCCACCGAACCAGACTCGGTGAGCCGCAGGCTCGCGGCAATCCGCGGGTTGGAGCTGTCAAGGGCCACGAAGGGGCGGAACGCGAGATCCGGGTGGCTGCGCCGGAAGCGGACGAGATCCGCATAGGTCGACAGCAACGAGCCCGGGTCCCCTGCTTCCGTGGCGGCGTTCGCGGTCGCTGCGTCGTCGCCGAAGGGTTCCCACGGCGTGGCCGTCGTAAACCCGTAGCCCGGGCCAGACGCGGTCCACGGATATGGCGTCCGGATCTGCTCGTCCGGCTTGGTGCCGGTCATACCAAGCTCCTCGCCGTAGTAGACGAACGGCGTGCCCGGCGCGGTCAGCAGCGTTCCGGCCGCGAGCTTCGCCGCGGTCACATCGCCCCGGAGCTGGGTCATGATCCGGGGCTGGTCGTGGTTCGACAGGAACGTGCCGGCGCCGCCCTGCGGATACGCCTTGCCGATCCCGGCCTGGCTGACGAGGAGCGACCCCGCGTCGCCGTGCGACACGGCATTCGCGATCGCCGGTCCGATCTCGAAGTCGAAGGTCATGTCGAGCGAACCGTCGGTCACGTACCCGCCCGAGGTCAGCTCGGGCCCCGCGACCTCGCCGACCACCAGGGGGCCGCTCGCGAGCCCCGCCCGGGTGGCGTCGACGTTGCCGCGGAACGCTTCGAGCCAGGCGTGGGTCTCGGGGGTGTTGACCTGCTGGTCCGGGCCGTCCTCGATGAGGTGCTTCGCGGCATCGATTCGGAAGCCGTCCACGCCGAGATCCAGCCAGGTGTTGGCGACCTTCTCGAGCTCCTTCGTGACGGCCGGGTTCCGGAGGTTCAGGTCGGGCATGCCCTCCCAGAACACGCCGTAGTAGTAGCCGCTCTCGGAGGCGTGCCACGGGTTGCCCGCGCCGATCGGATTCGGCCAGCCCGGATCCGTGTCCGACCACACGTACCAGTCACGGTGCTTGCCGCCCTGCAAGGCATCCTTGAACCACGGGTGCTCTGACGAGGTGTGGTTCGCCTCGAAGTCGATGACGACCTTCATGTTCCGCTGGTGGGCGGCGGCGATGAGCGACTTGAACGACTCGAGGTCGCCGTAGTCCGGCTCAACCGCCGTGTAGTCCGTGACGTCGTAGCCGTGGTAGCTCGGTGACTTCGCGACGGGCATGAGCCACAGCGCGTTCGCGCCGAGCCCCGCCTTGATCGTGTCGCCGCCGTCGCCGATGTCGCCCAGGTGCTCGCGCAGGCCGTCAAAGTCGCCGATGCCGTCACCGTTCGAGTCGGCGAACGAGCGGACGAAGACTTCGTAGAACACCGCGGTGCGCCACCAGGGGAGGTCCGGCGCGGACAGCAGGACAGGCGGGCACACGCGTGGTGACGCGGCGGCGACCAGGCTGGGCGTCGGCACCACCGTCGCGGCTGCGGACGCCTTGCTGGGCGCGTCCGGGCTCGCGCTCGGCGTCGGGTTGCACGCGGCTGCAACGAGCGCGAGGGCGCTGGCGGCGGCGAGCATGCGCGGGCGCGTCACGGCGCCGATCGTACACTCGACCACCCGATCGATCGATCAAGGAGCCCGCATGCCCGACGTCCCCGCGTGGGTCCGCGACGCCGTCTTCTACCAGATCTTCCCGGACCG
>DATAIB010000100.1:0-10093 GCA_036262855.1 Candidatus Limnocylindrales bacterium | reverse complement strand
CCCACTCGCGGCCCCAGATCACCTTGATCACGTTCCAGCCGGAGCCGCGGAAGACCGCCTCGAGCTCCTGGATGATCTTGCCGTTGCCGCGCACCGGGCCGTCGAGGCGCTGCAGGTTGCAGTTGATGACGAACGTCAGGTTGTCGAGGCCCTCGTCGGCAGCGACGTGGAGGGCACCGAGCGCCTCCGGCTCATCCGTCTCGCCGTCGCCGAGGAATGCCCACACGCGGCTGCCCGACGTGTCGACCAGCCCGCGGTTCTGCAGGTACCGGTTGAACCGCGCCTGGTAGATCGCATCGATCGGGCCGAGGCCCATCGAGACCGTCGGGAACTCCCAGAAGTCCGGCATGAGCCGGGGGTGGGGGTACGAGGACAGCCCGTTCTGCGGCGGCGTCTCGCGCCGGAAGTGGTCCAGCTGCTCGGTCGAGATGCGCCCTTCGAGGAATGCGCGGGCATAGATGCCCGGCGCGGCGTGGCCCTGGTAGAAGACCTGGTCGCCGGGGCCCGCGTCGCGGCCCTTGAAGAACCAGTTGAACCCGACCTCATACAACGTGGCCGCGGATGCGTACGTCGCGAGGTGGCCACCAAGGCCGCTGAAGCGGGTGTTCGCGCGGAGCACCATCGCGACGGCGTTCCAGCGGATCAGCCGGCGGATCCGCCGCTCGAGGTGCTCGTCGCCCGGGAACTCCGGCTCCTGCTCGGGGCTGATGGTGTTGATGTAGCGCGTGTTCGTGAGCGGCGGCAGACCGACCTGGAGCTGGCGCGCACGCTTCAGCAGCTTGTAGAGCAGGAAGCGGGCGCGGGGCTCGCCCTCCTGGTCGACGACGTCATCGAGGGACCGGATCCAGTCGGTCGTCTCGCCTTCGTCGATGTCGGGCAGCTGGTGCTTGAAGTCGTCGACGAACATCTCGGAGCGCTTCTCGGCAAGGGTCATGCGGGCACCATCGGAACAACGCGGAGGGTGGTCGGCAACGTGTCGGCCTCGAGCATGCTGCCGAGCGAATGGTCGCCCCGGTACTTCGCCTTCAGCCCGGCACTGCAGGCTTCGATCGAGGCCGGGTCCGTCGCGGGCACGAGCTGCGCCTCGTAGCGGCGATCGCCGACGAGCAGCGCCACCGACGTGTCCGCCGTGGCCTCGCGATACCAGCGCGCCGACGGCCCGTTCACGGACCTGATGTACAGCTCGCCGTCGTGCTCGACGATCCAGATGATCGTGCGATGGGTCGTGCCATCGGCGCCGTGGGTCTCGATCCTGACCTCCTCGGCCTGGGCGATGGCCGTGAGGTCCGCTTGCTCAAACGTCACGAGGGAACCTTACCGGAAGTCGGCCGAAGGCCGAGTCGCAACGAGGTTGCGGTTCAGCGTCACCGCGCGGTCGCAGCGGGTCAGGGCGACGCCACGCTACCGGGGCAGGACCGGATAGCGAAGGTGCGTGACGCCGACGCCCTGGATGACGGTCGGGTCGCCCAGCTTCGAGGGGGTGCCATCGAGCCGGTCCAGCAACCGGATGCCGTCGCCCAGGAGGACCGCGGCAACGTCGATGCTCAGCTCGTCGAGCAGCCCCGCGTTCAGCAGCTGCTGGATCGTGTCCGCGCCGTGCACGCCGACCGCCTTGTCGCCGGCCGCGGCCTTCGCCTGCCGGACGGCGCTTTCGAGCCCGTCGGTCACGAAGTTGACCGTGGAGTTCGGTCGCGGCCAGCCTTCCGGGATGGAGTGGGTCAGCACGAACGCCGGACCCCAGCCGTGGTTGCCGCCCCAGCCCCCGGCCTTGTCGAACGTGCGGCGACCAGTCAGGACCGCGCCGAGCTCATCGAACAGGGTGCGCACATGCCATGCGCTGCGCTCGTCCATGGAGAACGTCATCGCGTCGGCGCCGCCGGCCTGCACCTTCGTGTCGCCCGAGAAGTACCAGTCGAACACCTCGCTCACGTCGTCGTCGGGCGTGGCGACGAACCCGTCGAGGGACATGGACATGACCGCGATCAGCTTGGACATGCCGCGATCGTACCGAGCGCGCCGGACGCGGGCCTTGCGACGGCGGTACCCTCGCGGCCGTGAAGGAACGCTACGACGCGAAGACGGCCCTCATCGTCGTCGACGTGCAGAACGACTTCGCCGACCCCAAGGGCTCCCTGTACGTCGAGGGTGCCGCCGCCGTCGTGACCATGGCGTCCTCCGAGGCGCGCATCGCGTCCGAGAAGGGTGCGTTCGTCGTCTACTCGCAGGACTGGCACCCGGCATCGACCCCGCATTTCCTGAAGGACGGCGGGATCTGGCCGGTCCACTGCGTCGGGGACACGTGGGGCGCCGAGTTCCATCCTGATCTCCTCGTCGTCGGGCCGACGGTTCGCAAGGGCGTCCACGGGGAAGACGGGTACTCGGCGTTCACGATGAAGGATCCGCAGACGGGCGAGACCATCCCGACCGAGCTCGCGGCGATGCTCCACGAGCGCGGCATCACGAAGACGGTCGTCGTCGGGCTCGCCACGGACTACTGCGTCAGCGCGACCGCGATCGACGCGGCCAACCTCAAGTTCGAGACCGAGGTGCTGCAGGACGCGATCGCCTCGGTCGACCTCGCCGCGGGCGACGGCGACAAGGCGAAGGCCGCGATGGCCGCCGCAGGCTGCGTCCTCGGCTACTGCTTCGGGACGCTGCCCTCCTGACCGTGCCGGCCTCGACCATGCCGGCGTCCGCGGCACGCCCCGCCATCCACTGATGCGCGTCCACCTCGTCGACGCCACCTATGAGCTGTTCCGCGCGCACTACGCGCCGCGGCCGCCGGTGCTCGGCGTCGGCGGGCGGAACCTCTCCGGCGTCTCCGGTGTCTGCGAGCAGCTGCTCTACCTCGTGCGTGAGGAGGGCGCCACGCATGTCGGCTGCGCGACGGACCACGTGATCGAGTCGTTCCGGAACGACATGTTCCCCGGCTACAAGTCGTCGGCCGGGATGCCGCCGGAGCTGCTCTCGCAGTTCCCGATCGTCGAGGACGCGATCCGGGCGCTGGGCTTCGTCGTCTGGCCGATGGTCGAGTTCGAGGCGGACGATGCGATCGCCGCGGCCTGCGAGCGGTTCGTGGTCGACCCGGCGGTGGAGCAGGTGCTCGTCTGCACCCCGGACAAGGACATGGCGCAGCTCGTGCGCGACGAAACGGTCGTGTTGCTGGACCGCCGGCGCCGGATCACCTACGACGAGCCCGCCGTGCTCGAGAAATGGGGCGTCCACCCGCGCTCCATCCCCGACTGGCTGGCCCTCGTGGGCGACTCGTCGGATGGCTACCCGGGCCTCCCGGGCTGGGGCGCCAAGTCGGCGGCGGCCGTGCTGCTCCGGTACGGCCACCTCGAGGACATCCCCGAGAAGGCGTCTGCCTGGGAGGTGCCGTCCGTGCGCGGCACGAAGGCCGTCACCCTGGCCGCGACGCTGCGCTCGCAGTGGGACGAGGTGGAGCTGTACCGATCGCTCGCGCGACTTCGAACGACGGACGACGGCGTCGACATCCCGCAGCGCTCGGTCGAGGAGCTGGCGTGGCAGGGCACGTCGCGAGCGCTGTGGGAATCGTTCTGCGACACGTGGGGGCTGGCGTCGCTCCGCGCGCGGCCGCACCGCTGGGTCGAGGGCTAGCGACCCCCGCGGACGATCTTCAGCAGCTCGTCGTGGTGCGCGGGGGGAGCCGCAAGGATCGAGATGGTCCGCGGCTCGAGTGAGACGGAGAACCACGCTCCGCCCTCGAGATTCGTCACGCGTGCGCCGCCGCGCTCGGCGATGAGCCCCGCGGCCGCGATGTCCCACAGTGACAGTCCGCCCTGCTGGACCATCGCGTCGAAGCGCCCGTTGGCGACGTACGCGAGCGCGAGCGCGGCCGAGCCCATCGAGCGCGGCACCCGAACGGCCTTGCGCACGGCGCGCGAGCGGCCGATGAGCGCCGAGCCGGCGAGCGACATCGAGATCACGTAGTCGTTGAGGTCCGTCTTCGTCCCGGCTCGGATCTCGCGGCCGTCGACCGTCGCGGGTCCGTCGTCCGTCGCCGCGTACGTCTCGTGCCGGATCGGATCGTGGATCACCCCGACGACGGGGACGCCACCCTCGACGAGGGCGATCGACACGCAGAAGAACGGGATGCCGTTCGCGTAGTTGATCGTGCCGTCGAGCGGGTCGATGACCCATGCCCGCCCGATGCCCTCGGTCGGTGCGTTGCCGGCGCCGGTCGCGTGATCGCCGCTCTCCTCGGCGATGATCCCGTCGCCCGGATGCTCGGCGCGGATCGCCTCGATGATGAGGTTCTCGGACATCCGATCGACCTCGGTCACCACGTCCTTCGCGGACTTGTAGTCGATGTGCTCGACCTTCTCGAAGCGGTCGACGAGGAGCTCCCCTGCCCGCTCGGCGAGCGCCGTCGCGAACGCGAGGTCGGCGGCGCGGGACGCCGCGGTCACGTGGCGGCGCAGTCGGCTGCGAGGTTGATCGGAGCGGTGCCGAACCTGGTGACGAGGGTGGTGAACGTGACCGTCTGGCCCGCGTGGATGAGCGGCGTCTGGACCACCTGCGTCGGCCCGCCGGGCTTCGCCGGCGATTCCTCGATCTGGCACGTCGTCGCCGTGTCGCGCGTGCCCTTGTTGGTCACCGAGAGCGTGATCGACAGCCCGTCGGTCGCACCGACGACCCCGTTGATCGAGCCGTTGAACGGCCCGTTACCGACCATGGCGGCACGCCCGAGGACCGCGAGCACCAGGATGAACGCGATGATCCCCACCGCGGCGATGCCGTGCATCTGGGTCGCGGACGGCTGCGCCAGCTCCAGCGGGTTGCAGAGCTCGCAGAGCCCGTTCTCCATCGGCACGCCCTCGCGCCCGCAGCGGATGCAGGGGTGCGTGGGTTCGAGCTCGCGGCGGGGCGCGGCGGCGGTCGGGGCGGTCATCGGGCGCTCATTGTCCGCGATTGCGGGATTGGGGCCCTACCAGCGATCCACGGCCCCGACGAGCGCGTCGATGTCATTGGGTGTCCGCGCCGTGAGGATGGCCTCGTCGATGCCGGCCTCGGACCAGCGCGCCCACGTCTCCCGCGGTGCGTCGATCCACGCGCTGCCCGCCAGCGCGTCCTGGCCGCTCTTGCCCTGCCCGAACCCGCACGCGATCCAGGCATCCCCGCGGGCCTTGCCGTTCGCCGTGAGCGCCTCGAGGTACGTGGGCAGCAGGCGCTCGAAGTCGTCGATCTCCGCCGCCCAGCCGTCACCGACGCTTGCCGCGATTCGCAGGCCGCGCGGCGAAGCTGCGCCAACGAGGATCCGAGGTGCCGGATCCGGCACCGGGAAGGCGTGCGCCTCCGCCAGCGGATAGAACCGGCTTCCGCGCGTCACCGGCCCGCCGCTCCACAGGGCGCGGATCGTCCTGATCGCGTCCTCGAGGCGGTCCGCCCGCTCGTTGACGTCCGGGAAGTCGATGCCGTACGCCGCATGCTCGGCCTTGTTGCCACCGATCCCGATGCCGAGCGTGAGCCGGCCGCGGCTGGCGGCGTGGAGCGTGGAAGCCATGCGGGCGAGCACCGCCGGATGCCGGTTCATCACGTTCGTCACGAAGGTCCCGACGCGCAGTTGCCTCGTCGCGCCCGCCACCGCGGCGAGCATCGTCCACTGCTCGACGACCGGCACCGTCTTCGTCCCACCCCCGACGAAGTGATCCCAGGCCCACACGCCGCGGTAGCCCGCCGTTTCGAGGCGCCGCGCGCTCTCCAACCACCACGCTGGCGTGGCGCCGATCGTGCCGATGGCAACCCCGATGGGCAGGCCGTCAGCCATGCGACGCGGCGCGGTTCACAAACCTGTCTCGAACAGGCGGATGTCCTCCGCGGCCATGGCATGGCCGTCGCCGCGAGTCGGATCGAGGGCGCCGCGCGCGCCGAGCGCGTCGAGATCGGCCGGGAAGCGCCCGATCAGGTCGAGGACGACCTTCTTGATCCGCTCGGCGTTCTGCGCGAACACCTCGATGACGCTCTGCGCATCGACCGCCTCGGTGCCCTCGTGGATTCCCGCGTCGTAGTCCGTGATGAGCGCGATGTTCACGACCGCCATCCCGAGCTCGCGACACAGCCACGCCTCCGGGTAGCCGGTCATCCCGATCACCTGCCAGCCGGCGTCGGAGAACCACTTCGATTCCGCCTTCGTCGAGAACCTCGGGCCCTCGATCACGACCATCGTGCCCGTCTCGTGGACCTCGATCCCGTGGTCGCGGATCGTCTCGATCGCGAGCGACCGGAGCGTCGGGTCGTAGGTCTCGGCGGATGAGAGATGCGTCACCACCGGGCCGTCGTAGAACGTGTGCGGCCGCGTGCGGGTCCGGTCGACGAACTGGTCGCAGACCACGAAGTCGCCCGGCTTGACGTGCAGCTGGAGTGAGCCCGCGGCACACGGCGCGATCACCGCCTTGACGCCGAGCGAGCGCATGGCCCACACGTTGGCGCGGTAATTGATCCTGTGCGGCGGGATGGTGTGCCGGCGCCCGTGTCGCGGCAGGAACGCGACGCGGCGGCCGGCTGCGGTCGCGAGGAAGAACGAATCCGACGGCGGGCCGTAGGGCGTGTCGACCTTGACCTCGCGGACGTCCTCGAGCAGGGAATAGAAGCCCGATCCGCCGAACACGCCGATCTCGGCTCGGTCCGTCACTGTGTGCTCCTTCTCGTGCTCGTGGTGGGGCGACGGGATTCTAGTCGGGCATCGGACTACGATGGTCCGGTCATGTCCGAGCCGACCAAGCCAACCTTCGAGCAGCGCGTGGAGTCATTCGGCCAGGAGGTTGGCGCCGCCGGCGAGCGGCTCGGGCGCGAGGCCGAGGCGTGGGGCCAGCGGATGGCGAAGGACCCGAACATCCAGCGCGCCGGCGATACCGCCGCTCGAACGTGGGGGCTGCTGGTCCTCGCGGTCGGGATCTGGTTCTTCATCGACGTGACGCTCGGCTACGACATGCCGCGGATCCCGTGGGGCGAGGTGTGGCCCATCGGCCTGATCGTCCTCGGGCTCGTCGTCATCGTGCGCGGGATGGGCCGCCGCTCCGCGTGACCGAGGCGATCCCGCGATGACGCCGGTGGACACGCTCCAGCTGGCCGACTGGCGGCGGCAGGTCGCGGACCTGTACGCGCGAATCCGGGAGACGGCGCCCAGCGATCCCGCGGCGGCCTGGAACGACTGGCGTACGACCCGCGAGCGGCTGTTCCGCGAGCACGCCCAGTCGCCTGTCCCACCCGAGGGCCGCGCGGCCTTCCGCGCTCACCACTGGCCGTACGATCCCTCGCTCCGGCTCGAGGCGGTGATCGAAATGGATACGCCCACGGAGCCCCCGACCGTCGCGGCGTCCCTCGGCGGCCTGGCGATGCTGCTGCCGATCAGCACCGGCGGCGCCGAGTCGCTGGAGCGGATCGGCCACGTCCGGGTGCGTTTCCCCGCCGGTGAGCGGGAGCTCGGCGTGTACTGGATGTCCGGCTACGCCGGCGGGCTCTTCCTGCCATTCCGGGACGCGACGAACGGCACAGAGACGTATGGCGCCGGGCGCTACCTGCTCGACGCAGCCAAGAGCGCCGACCTCGGGGCGGGTCGCGCGCCGGGATCCGTCGTCCTCGACTTCAACTTCGCGTTCCAGCCGTCCTGCGCGTTCGATCCGGAATGGGCGTGCCCGCTCGCGCCGCCCGAGAACCGATTGGACATCCGAGTCGAGGCCGGCGAGCGCATCGACTGAGCGCCGCGGATACGCTTGCGCCCGATGGATACGAAGCCCGCCGTCGAGATCCCGCAGCGCGTCCGCGAGTTCCTCGCGCAGCCGCTCTACCCCACCCTCGCGACCTCCGGCGCCGACGGAACGCCCCACCAGGCGGTGATCTGGTACCGCCTGCAGCCCGATGGCCGGATCCTCGTGAACAGCCGCAGCCCGCGTCGATGGCCGGACGAGCTCCGCGCCGCGGGCCGCGGATCCCTTGCCTTCACCGATCACCAGGATCCGATGCGCTGGGTCGGCGCCCAGGTCGAGGTCGACGAGGTCGTCGACGACGTCGCGGCCGCGCGCGAGGACATCGTCGCGCTCGCGGAGCACTACGACGAAGCCGACGAGGACAGCGTCGCGGCCTTTCGGTCGCAGCCGCGCATCTCCTTCTACCTGCGCATCACCGGCCTCCACGACCACCTGTCCGACTGAGCCCGACATGGCCTCGACGAAGGACGTGAAGTTCGGCCTCCAGCTGTGGCCCCAGCGAACCACCTGGGCAGAGGCTCGGGACGCGGCGCTCGCGGCCGAGGCGGCCGGCTGGGACTCGGTGTGGACCTGGGACCACCTCATGGCCATCCAGGGCCCGTGGCAGCAGCCCATCTTCGAGGGCTGGATGTTCCTCGCCGGGCTCGCCGAAGCCACGAAGCGCGTCAGGCTCGGCCTGATGGTCGGCGCGAACACGTTCCGGAACCCGGGCGTGACGACGAAGCTGGCCACGACCCTTGACCACATCTCAAACGGCCGGGCGATCCTCGGCATCGGCGGCGCGTGGTTCGAACGTGAGCACGAGGCCTTCGGGATCGAGTTCGGGGCGACGCCGGGCTGGCGCCTCGACAAGCTGGAGGAGGCGCTGCCGCTGTACCGCCGCCTGTTCGATGGCGAGCTCGTCAATCACGAGGGCACGCACTACACGTTCAAGGACGCGCTGTGCGAGCCGCGGCCGATCCAGGCGCACCTGCCGATCCTCGTCGGGGGCAGCGGGCTCCGGAAGACGCTCCGGAGCGTCGCGCGCCATGCCGACGCCTGGAACACCGCCGGAACACCGGACGAGGTCCGGACCTATCTCGACGCGCTGGCCGGCCACCTCGCCGACGCCGGGCGCTCGATGGCGGACCTCAAGCTGACGATCAGCTTCCCGACGATCATCCGCGACACGGTGGAGGCTGCGCAGGCCGCGCGCGACCACCACCTCGCGTTCAACGGCATCACCGATGGCGGCGGCGGCGTGCCGCTCCTGCTCGGCTCGCCCGCGACCATCGCCGAGACGCTCAAGCCGTACCTCGCGCTGGGCTTCGAGACGATCATCGTCCGCATGCCGGCGCCCTTCGACCGCGAGACGATCGAGCGCATGCCCGAGGTGCTGGCGAACCTGGCCTAGAGGGCGCTAGCCCAGCAGCGGCGGCGCCTGCACGGACTCGGCCGGCGTGGGGATCGGTGTCGCCTCCGGATCCGGATGCGGCGGCGACGCGACGTACGCAACGAGCAGCACGCCGATCACGATCGCGAGGGTGATCGCGAGGAACCCGACAACCCGCGCTCGGGATATCTCAGTCATGCAGCGCCAAGTATTCCTGAACCGGATCGAATCAAAACGAGGGGCGGGCCGATGGCCCGCCCCTCGTTGGTTGAACCCTGGCGGAGCCTAGGGGGCTGCGAAGAAGGCGAAGACGCGAGTCATGAGGTCGCTCTTGTCGGATGCGGACCCATATGCCTCGAAGGGGAAGGCGAGGAAGACGACCTTGTAGCCGTCGGTCGACACGTCAAGCGCGTCGAAGTTGCCACCGTCGTCGGTGAAGGCACCGACAGCGGGTCCGATCGGCGTGATCCGATCCTCGAAGGCTGCGGTCAGGACGGAATGGTTGATCGTGATCGTCCCGATCCCATCCGTGACCGCGTCACCGGCGACGCCGGTGACATTGGCGGTGGCCTTGTCGTTCTGGGCTTCGGTGCCATCCCAATCGATGTGCAGGTAGTCGTGGACGAAGTCCGACGTGCCCGCAACCTGATCGAGAAGGTCCTGGCCGTTGAGGAACAGGCGTCCGCCGCCGTTCAGGAATGCCGTGAGCTCAGGTTCGTACCGAAGGATCGGGCCCGGGTACGTGTTGCCGGTGTACCAGACCACGTTGGTGTAGGCCTGCAGCAGGCCGATCGGCAGCTGCGGACCCGACTTGATGTCGTAGACGCCGAACTGCACGCCGGCCGCCGTGAGGGCGTCCGTGTAGTACGTCCGGGTGTCGGGCGCGTCGAGGTCCTGGTCGACCAGGAGGGTGTCAACGGTCACCGCGCTCGTTGTCAGCGTGGTGCTCGCGGAAACCGTCGGCGACCCGGTCGACGTCGCCGTCAGGGTC
>DATAIB010000099.1:0-8074 GCA_036262855.1 Candidatus Limnocylindrales bacterium | reverse complement strand
GCGAGGAGGCGCTGGCCGAGGCGGTTCGGTGGGTAACGCATGGCCGGAAAGCCCTCGGCGGGGACGCCGAGATCGAGTTCAGCGCGGAGGACGCGTCGCGGACGGACCCCGAGTTCCTGCTGAAGGTCTACGAGGCGGTCGTCGCGGCCGGCGCCACGACCGTGAACATCCCCGACACCGTCGGCTATGCGATCCCGGCGGAGTTCGGGGCGCTCGTCGGCCGGACCGTGGACCTGCTCGGCAGCCAGGCCACGATCTCCGTCCATTGCCACAACGACCTCGGGCTCGCGACGGCGAACACGCTTGCGGCGGTGCAGGCGGGTGCGCGCCAGGTCGAGGTCACGATCAACGGCCTCGGCGAGCGCGCCGGCAATGCGTCGCTCGAAGAGGTCGTGATGGCGATCCGCACCCGGCCGACGCAGTTCGGCGGCGGCGAGGTCGCGACCGCGCTCTCGCACGGCGTCGCGACCGAGCACATCACGGCCGCGTCGCGCCTCGTGAGCTATCTCACCGGCTTCGCGGTCCAGCCCAACAAGGCGGTCGTCGGCGGGAATGCCTTTGCCCACGAATCCGGCATCCACCAGGACGGCGTGATCAAGAACCCGCTGACGTACGAGATCATGACTCCCCAGTCCGTCGGGCTGTCCGGCTCGTCGATCACGATCGGCAAGCTGTCCGGCAGGAAGGGCCTCGCCAACCGGCTCGTCTCGCTCGGCTTCGAGCTCGAGGGCGACGCGCTCGACAGCGTCTACCGCCAGGCGATGGCCCTCGCCGACGAGAAGAAGGACGTGACCGACGACGATCTCGTCGCACTCGTGGAGCAGCGCGTCGCGGAAGTCCCGCAGGCGGTGCGACTTCTCGGCTGGAACGTGACGTCGTCGCACGGCGGCAAGGCAACGGGGATGGTGTCGCTCGAGGTGGGCGACGAGGAGCACGCGAAGGCGGCGATCGGCAACGGGCCGGTCGATGCGCTGTTCGAGGCGGTCGATGCCGCGGTGCAGCCGGTCTTCGGCTGGCATCCGAAGCTCGAGGCGTACGAGATCAAGGCGGTGTCCGGTGGCGAGGACGCGCAGGGTCGCGTGCTCGTGCGCTGCCGGCGCTCGATCGATGATGGGCCTGGCGCGCTCGTCGTCTCCGGCCACGGGTTGAGCACGAACATCATCGAGGCCTCGATCGAGGCGTACCTCGTTGCCGTCAACAAGCTCCACGGGTCCAGCGGCGCGTCGTCGTCGGCGTTCGTGGGCGCCCGGAGGGTCGAGCTGTCGTGAGCTCCGCGACGTACCGGCTCGGCGCGATCCCGGGCGACGGGGTTGGTCCGGAGGTCATCGCCGCCGCTCGGTCCGTGGTGGATGCCGTCGGCGCCCGCGAGGGGTTCGCGGTCGAATGGCTGGAGATCGTCGCCGGCGGCGCCGGCATCGATGCCTACGGCCAGGCGATCCGCGAGGAGGATCTTGCCGCCGTCGGGGGCTGCGACGCCATCCTCCTGGGTGCGGTCGGCGGCCCGCGCTGGGACGACCCGGACGCGAAGGTCCGACCGGAGCAGGCGCTGTTCGCGCTGCGTGGCGGCCTCGAGCTGTTCGCGAACCTCCGCCCGGTCACGGTGCTTCCGGCCTTGGTGCCGTCATCCCCCGTTCGGCCCGAGCTGCTCCAGGGCGTGGACATGCTCATCGTCCGCGAGCTCACGTCCGGCCTGTATTTCGGCCGGCCGTCGGAGCAGCGCGACACGCCCGAGGGCCGGGTCGGCATCGACACGCTGCTGTACACCGAGCACGAGATCCGGCGCGTGGTCCGCCTGGCGTTCGAGCTGGCGCGCGGGCGGCGGCGGAAGCTGACGAGCGTGGACAAGGCGAACGTCCTGGCCACCTCGCGCCTGTGGCGCAAGGTCGTCGAGGAGACGCGCACGGAGTTCCCGGACGTCGAGGTCGGGCATCAGCTCGTCGATTCCTGCGCGATGCTGCTCGTCCGCCGGCCCGCCCAGTTCGACGTCCTCGTGACCGAGAACCTCTTCGGCGACATCCTCTCCGACGAGGCGGCGGTGCTTGCCGGCTCGCTGGGGATGCTGCCGTCCGCGTCGCTCGGGGATCGTCGGACCTCGCACGGCCGCTTCGGGCTGTACGAACCCATCCACGGCTCCGCGCCGGACATCGCGGGCCGCGACCTCGCGAACCCGCTCGGCACGATCCTTTCCGGGGCGATGCTGCTGCGCTGGTCGCTGGGGCTGGGGTTGGCGGCCGAGGCGGTCGTGGCGGGGGTCGCGGCCGCCATCGCCGACGGCTTCCGCACCGGCGACCTCGTGCCTCCGGACGGCGATCGAACCGGTTTGCAGGTCGTCGGGACGCGACAGATGGCCGCGGCGGTGGTCGATCGGCTCGGCGCCGCAGTCGGGACGCCCGCGTGAGCGAGCAGCCCGTCGTCCTGTACGACACGACCCTGCGCGACGGCACGCAGGGCGAGAACATCACCCTGTCGCTTGCGGACAAGCTGCGCGTCGCGCGCATCCTCGACGAGTACGGCATGCCGTACATCGAGGGCGGCTGGCCCGGCTCCAACCCGAAGGACGTCGAGTTCTTCCGGGCCGCGAAGGACATGCGCTGGTCGACCGCGAAGCTCGCGGCGTTCGGCTCGACGCGTCATCGGTCGAACACGGCGACCGGCGATCCCAATCTCACCGAGCTGCTCCGCGCCGAGACCCCGGTGGTCACGATCTTTGGCAAGAGCTGGGAGCTGCACGTCACCGAGGTGCTGGGCGCGACGCTCGAGGAAAACCTCGCGATGATCGCGGACAGCGTCCGGCTCATGGTCGACGAGGGCCGCGAGCTGGTGTACGACGCCGAGCATTTCTTCGACGGCTACAAGGCGAACCCCGGGTATGCGATCCGGACGCTGCGAGCCGCGATGGACGGCGGCGCGCGGACCCTGGTCCTGTGCGACACGAACGGCGGCACGCTCACGGACGAGCTGCTCCGGATCATCGGCGAGACCCGGGCGGCGATCGCGGGCGGCAACAGGACGGACGACGGCGACGGCATCACCTTCGGGATCCACACCCACAACGACGCGGAGCTCGCCGTCGCGAACTCCATCGCCGCGGTTGGGGCCGGGATCCGTCACGTCCAGGCAACGATCAACGGCTACGGCGAGCGCACCGGCAACGCGAACATGGTCAGCGTCCTCGCCGGCCTCGCGCTGAAGACGGACCTGCCGCTCACGCCAGCCGGCGGCGGCAACCTCGCCGGTCTCACGGACTTGAGCCGCTCCGTTGCCGAGATCGCGAACCAGGCGCCGAACGACTGGCAGCCGTACGTCGGCCGGTCGGCGTTCGCCCATAAGGGCGGCGTCCACGGCGCGGCGGTCGCGAAGGTCGAACGCAGCTACCAGCACGTCGATCCCGCGCTGGTCGGGAACGAGGGCCGGCTCGTCGTGTCGGAGCTCGGCGGCCGCGCCAACACGCGCATCCGCGCGGAGCAGCTGGGCCACCGCCTCGACGGCGTCGTCGATCCGGCAGTCCTCTCGAACCTGGTCAAGCAGCTCGAGAGCGAGGGCCTGTCGTTCGAGGGCGCGGAGGCCAGCTTCGAGCTCCTGATCCGGCGCCACCAGGCGGACTACGCGCCGCCGTTCCGGGTCGTCGACTACACGTGCCTCGTCGAGCAGCGTGCCGGCTCGGAGCTCCGTGCCGAGGCCACGGTCAAGGTCGAGGTCGCGGGCGAGCTGCTGCACACCGCGGCGGACGGCAACGGGCCCGTGAACGCGCTCGATGCCGCGCTCCGGAAGGCCCTCCGGGCGTTCTACCCGGTGCTCGATTCAGTGCACCTGTACGACTACAAGGTCCGCATCATCGACACGGGCTCGGCAACGGCCGCGAAGACCCGCGTGACCATCGAATCGACCGATGGCGCGGCCGAATGGTCGACCATGGGCACGGACACGAACATCATCGGCGCGTCGGCGACCGCACTCGCCGATTCCCTCGAATATGCGATCTGGAAGCGCGGCGGCGAGCTACGACGCCGGGATGAACGACACTTCACCACGGTGATCGCCGCGGAAGGAGCAAGGCAAGCGACATGAGCGAGGCACAGACGGCCCAGGCACCCGCGCTCCACCTGACCCGCTGGACGGTCACGTCCGGCTCCAACGTCCAGAGCCGCGGTGCGGTGGTGATCGAGGCGGGGAAGCACCATTGGCGCGCCTCGGCCGAGGGCAACGGCGCCGTCGACGCGCTGTACAACGCGGTGGACGTGGCGCTGGCCGACGTCCTGCACGGCGAGCCCCGCCTGACCGGCTATGACGTCCACGCGCTGGGCGAGGGCCGCGAGGCCGAGGGCCTGGTCATCGTCGCCATCGAGCCGCCGCCGGGCCTCGAGGGCGACCGATCCGCGGGCCTCTACCAGGGCCGCGCGCGCAGCACGAACATCGTCGCCTCGTCGATCGAGGCGTACATCGAGGCCCTCAACGCCATGCTCGCCGAGGCCCACTGGGCCGGCGCCGCGGAGGCTGCCTCGAAGGGCCGCAAGGGCGCCGCCACCGAGACGCACGGCCGCCGCGGCGAGCTCGATCCGGACGCGAACACCGACCTGCCCTGGGTGGGCTGACGCGCGAACCGGTATCGCTACCAGCCGAGCGGCAGCACCATCGACTTGATGTCGGTCGCTGTCGGCGCATAGACCACGAGCACGGTGGTCTTGCCCGCCTCCGCCGTGTAGTCGATGCCCGAGATCAGGGCCTTCGTGGAGCAGTCCGGAAAGCTGCCGTCCGACAGTGACGGGTGGAGGGACAGCGAGTAGCTGCCGGCATCGAAGACGTATCTGGTGCCGTCACCCGGGCCTGCGGCCGTGAGCGTGTAGTCGGCGTCGTTGATCGACTTCTTGCAGCCCGTCCCGCCCGCGGCGAGATACCAGCTCGTCCCCTCCGGCGCCGTGACGGCCGGCTCGATGCCGTGCATGTTCGCGATGAGGACGCTCTTGCCGGGCTCGGGCGTGGAATCGAACGCGCCGCCCTTCGGCGAGTGGTACAGCGACTGCAGGTACAGCTTCGGCGTGCCGTCGTCGCGCTTCTCCGCGTCGCTCATGAGGATGTACGTGATGATCTCGCCGCCCTTGAGCGTCTCGGTCTGGCTCATCACTTCCGTGCCGTTGCCGGTCTCGCCGTGGCGGTAGAAGACGAGGAACATGTCGCCGGCGTCGTCGGCGACGGTCGGGTCGAAGAACTCGGTCGCGGTCCCGTAGGGAACGGTCAGGAGCGGCGTGGCCCCCGCCTCCACCCACGGCGCGGCGTAGACGTCGATCGAGGCCGCCTTGTCGCCGCCGTTGTAGACGTTGACGATGCGGACGGTCGCGCCGCTGGGCCGTCCGCCCGGGGCTTCGCCCACACCCGTGGCATCAGGCCCGGACGTCGGGGTGTCGTCGATCCCGCTGCCCGTCGGCGTGGGGCCTGCGCCAGAACCGCCGCACGCCGCAAGGAGGAAACCGACCGCGACCATGGAGAGCAACCGCTGCATCACGAACCTCGTCGTACTCGCGCCAATCCGACGACCTCGTGGCAACCGGAGCGGAGACGGTAGCAGGACGTGGGTGCGGCAGTCGGCGTCGGCTAGCATCGATCGGTGAGCACGGACGACAGGCCCATCGCGTACTCGGGCGAGCGCGGCGCGTTTGCCGAGGATGCGGCTGTCGCGGCGTTCGGCGCCGGCGCGGCCCTGCTGCCGGTGGGCGGGTTCCGGGACGTGTTCGAGGCAGTTCGCGATGGTCGCGCTGCGGCCGGCGTCGTCCCGATCGAGAACCTCGTCAACGGCACGATCCGGGAGACGTACGACCTCTTGCTGGAGCACGACCTCGTGATCGACGCCGAGGTCGCCGTGCCGGTCGAGCTGAGCCTCGCGGCGCTGCCCGGGACGAGGCTCGATGGCATCCAGCGGGTGTACTCGCACATCCAGGCCCTCGGCCAGGCGGAGCGCTACCTCCGGGCTGGTGGCTGGCAGCTCCTGACGACGTACAACACCGCCGGCGCGGGCCGATTCATCATCGCCCAGGGGGATCACGCGGCCGGCGCGGTCCTGTCGGCGCGTGCTGCCGAGGTCCTCGGCCTCGAGGTGCTCGCGACCTCGATCCAGGACGTGCCTGACAACCGGACGAAGTTCCTGGTGGTCGTGCGCGAGCCTGGGTCGGGCGGCGTGATGCCTTCGCGCGGTGGGGAGCCCGAGGCGGGCGCGGCCTCGGCGGGCGCGGCCTCGGCGGGCTCCGCGTCGGCGGCGTGGCGGACGACCATCGCATTCGGCGTCCGGAATGAGCCCGGCACCCTGCTGCAGGCCCTGCAGATCTTCGCGGGCCGCGGGATCAACCTCTCCAAGCTGGAGTCGCGGCCGAGCCGGTCCGCAGCCTGGGAGTACGTCTTCTGGGCGGACCTGGACACGAACGCCACTGATCCCGACGCGCTCGCCGCGCTCGACGAGCTCCGAGCGGCAGCAACGATGGTGCGTGTCTTCGGGTCGTATCGCCCGGCGGCCTGAGGCGGTAGCCGCGTGCACGCGGCAGCGGCCTGCGCCGGCGGCTAGAGCCAGCGCCTCGCGCGCGCGACCACGATGATCACGACCGCGAGGACGGCGATCGCCGCGACGACGAGCCAGAAGCTGCCGGGGTCGTCCTTGTTGAGCGGCACGATGACGTTCATCCCGAGCAGGCCCGCGATCATCGAGCCCGGCAGCAGCAGCACGGTCGTGAGGGTCAGGACCTTCATCACCTCGTTCGTCCGCTGCGCCTGGCGGGACATGTACACGTCGAACGAGCCGAGGAGCGCCTCGCGCGACTCCTCGACTGCGCTGAGGGCGCTTTCGAAATGTGGCCCGAGCGCTGCGACCAGCGCTGCCTCGTTCGGGTCCTCGATCACGCTGCCCAGCTCCGGCGACGCGAGGGCGGTGAAGACGGAGCGGTGATCGGCGAGGAGGCGACGCAGCCGGCCGATGCGACGGCGGAACCGCACCAGGTGGTCGAGTGCACGGTCGTCGGCGGCGCCGCGCAGCAGCTTCGCGTCGAGCGCGTCGACGTCCTGCTCGAGTGCGTCGACGGCCTTGTGGTAGCTCGCGATCGCTGCGTCGACGAGGATCGCGAAGAACGCGGCGGCGCTGAGGATGCCCGCCGACGCGTCCCCCTGGATCCGCCGGTCGACGTCGCCGAGGAAGCTGATCGGCCGGTCGTGGCGCGTGATGACGACGTTCTCGCCGGCGATGATCCCGAGCCAGACGGTCGCCGATTCGTCGGTGTCGCTCGGGTCTGCGGCGATCCTGACCTGCACGTAGTCGCGATGCACCGCGACGTGCGGGGTGTTGCCGCCGTGCACGAGCGTCGCCAGCGTGCGTTGCTGCAGGTCCAGCAGCGGGGCCAGCCGGTGTGCCAGCTCCGGGGGGACCTCGCCAGTCACGTCGATCCACAGCAGCTGGCGGTCGCTGGGCTTCGTCTCGAACGCGCGCTCCGGCTCGAGACGCTCGTCCGGACGGTCGGCATCGAACAGGCGCGCACGCACGCGAGCGCCTGAAGGGCTCGTCATCGCCGCAGCATCGCGGAGCAGGCGTTGCGTCGAGCGGTGCAACGGGCGGGCCGCGAGCGTACGCGGCGTGTCATCTCGTTCGACCGGTGGTGCGCGGCGGCTCCGGTCGCGGATTCGGGCGGCGTCGCCGGCGCCAGCCGATGATCACGATGATCAAGCCGATCAGGACGCCGATCGCGCCGCGGATCGTCGTGCCCGCGGTGGTCGTGCCCGGCGCTCCGACCATCGGCGGAAGCGTCGCGGCGGGGCTCACCGCGGGGCTGCCGAGCGTGCTCGGAGCGGGGCTGGCAGCGCCCGGCGTCGGGCTCGCGGGCGCGCTCGCGGTCGGGTCGGACGCCGATGCAATCGGCGCAGCCCAGGTCGTCGCGAAGGCCGCGACCAGCACGGCGAGGATCGCGACCAGGCGCGCGGCACGCATCGGCATCGCGACATTCTGCCGTGGCGGTAGGATCACCGGACACCGACGCGACGAACACCGCGCCCGATTGGAGCCCAGCGCCATGACGCTCACCGCGACCAAGCCACACCCGATCTA
>DATAIB010000098.1:0-3916 GCA_036262855.1 Candidatus Limnocylindrales bacterium | reverse complement strand
GCAACCACGAACGCTACCTCTTCCTGCGCTGGGGCCAGGATGCGTTCCGCAACTTCCGCGTCGTGCCGCCGGGCACCGGCATCTGCCACCAAGTGAACCTGGAATACCTCGGCCAGACGGTGTTCGTGAATTCGGAGACGCATGAGGCCTACTGCGACTCGCTCGTCGGCACCGACTCGCACACCACCATGATCAATGGCCTCGGCGTGCTCGGCTGGGGCGTGGGCGGCATCGAGGCCGAGGCCGCGCTCCTCGGCCAGCCGATCTACATGCCGATGCCGCGCGTCGTGGGCGTCCGGCTCACCGGCGAGCTGCCGCGCGGCTCCACCGCCACGGACCTGGTACTCGTCGTGACCCAGATGCTGCGCGGGTTCGGCGTCGTCGGGGCGTTCGTCGAGTTCGCCGGCGACGGCCTTGCGAGCCTCGGACTGGCGGACCGCGCGACGATCGCCAACATGTCGCCCGAGTTCGGCGCGACGTCGACGCTCTTTCCCATCGACGACGAGACCCTCGCCTACCTGCGCCTCACCGGCCGGCCGCCGGAGCGGGTCGCGCTCGTCGAGGCGTACGCCCGCGCGCAGGGCCTGTGGCGGATGCCGGGCGTGACGCCCGCATTCGACGACCTGCTCACGCTGGACCTCGCCTCGGTCGAGCCGTCGGTGGCCGGCCCGCGGCGGCCCCAGGACCGCGTGGCGCTCACCGGCCTCCGCGAGAACTTCCGGACGGCCTACCCGGACGGCCTGACCCCGCTGCCGGAGGCGGTGCTCGAGAC
This sequence comes from Candidatus Limnocylindrales bacterium, assembly GCA_036262855.1. Classification (GTDB taxonomy): domain Bacteria; phylum Chloroflexota; class Limnocylindria; order Limnocylindrales; family CSP1-4; genus UBA5189. The sequence goes on along the minus strand of DATAIB010000098.1, from coordinate 3,144 downwards.
GATCAAGCCGCAGGGGGGCACGGTGGAGGAATCGGCCGCGGAGTCATTCCCCTCGAGCGACCCACCCTCCTTCGCGTCCGCGACGGCAACCCTCGAGCCCTCCGCGCCAGACACCGCGCCGGACGTCGCGGCCGCGGAAGCCCCGGCCGCAACCCGCGACAGCGGCTACCCCGCCTTCGCCCTGGAGGTGGACGGCGAGCGCGCGACGATCCGAACCGGCTCCGTGGCGATCGCGGCGATCACGTCCTGCACGAACACCTCCAACCCGACCGTCATGGTCGGCGCGGGGCTGCTCGCCCGGAACGCCGTCGCGCGCGGGCTCACGGTCCCGCCGACCGTCAAGACGTCGCTCGCACCCGGCTCGAAGGCGGTCACGGGCTACCTCGAGAACGCCGGGCTGATGGCGCCGCTCGAGCAGCTCGGCTTTGCCCTCGCGGGCTATGGCTGCACGACGTGCATCGGCAACTCCGGGCCGCTTGATGAGCCGGTCGCCAAGGCGATCGAGGACAACCACCTCGTGACCGCCGCCGTGCTCTCGGGCAACCGGAACTTCGAGGGGCGGATCCATCCCCTCGCGCGTGCCAGCTACCTGGCCTCGCCGCCCCTGGTCGTCGCGTTCGCGCTTGCCGGTCGCGTCGACATCGACCTCTCGACGGAGCCCCTCGGGATCGGCGATGACGGCAAGCCCGTGTTCCTGAGCGATATCTGGCCGTCGCCCGACGAGGTGAAGTCGGTCATCAGCGAGGCCATCGATCCCGGCCTGTTCCAGCGCACGTATGCGAGCGTCTTCGAGGGCGACGAGCGCTGGAAGGCGCTGCCGATCCCCGAGGGCGATCGATACGACTGGGATCCGCGCTCCACATACGTGGCGCGCCCTCCGTTCTTCGACGACATGTCGATGTCGCTGCCCGAGGCGTCGGACATCATCGGCGCACGCGCGCTCGCGGTCCTCGGCGATTCGGTCACGACGGACCACATCTCCCCCGCCGGCTCGATCGCCTCGTGGTCACCGGCCGGCGAGTGGCTCCAGGAGCGGAATGTGCCGCCGGTCGAGTTCAACTCGTACGGCGCCCGGCGCGGGCACCACGAGGTGCTCATGCGCGGCACGTTCGGCAACATCCGGCTCCGGAATGCGCTGGCCGGCGACAAGGAGGGCCCGTACACCGAGCACCTGCCCGAGGGCGAGCCCGGGTTCATCTTCGACGTGGCCCGCCAGTACCGGCGCGACAAGGTGCCGACGATCATCGTGGCGGGCAAGGAGTACGGCTCCGGCTCATCGCGCGACTGGGCCGCAAAGGGCCCGCTGCTCCTCGGCGTTCGCGCCGTGATCGCGCAGTCGTTCGAGCGGATCCACCGCACGAACCTCGTGGGCATGGGCATCCTGCCGTTGCAGTTCCTGCCCGGCGAGCACCTCGGCACGCACGGGCTGACCGGCCGCGAGGCGTTCACGATCCGCGGCGTCGCCGACGGCCTAACGCCGCGCGGCCGGCTCCGCGTCGAGGCGCTCGCCGACGATGGTCGAACGGCGTCGTTCGACGTCACCTGCCGGATCGACGGCCCGATCGAGCTCGGCTACTACCGCAACGGCGGCATCCTGCCGGCGGTCCTGCGCCGACTCGCGAGCGAGGGCGACGCCAAGCCCAACTAGCGCGCCCGGGGACTGAGCGCTCGGGACGGGGGCTCCGCGGGCGCTACTCGAGCGCTACTCGGGCGCTTCGGGGAGCTCCTTGAGCCCGGGGACCGGCGACCGGACGAGCCAGAGCAGGCCGCTGAGCTGCGCGATCGTCACGATCCAGAGGGTCTCGTGCACGCCGATCAACGTGCCGAGCGTCCCTCCGATGACCGCGCCGATGGGGCGGACGCCGACGTTGATGAACGAGAACGCGCCACCGGCGCGGCCTCGGAGCCGGTCCGGCGTGCGCGAGATCAGCAGCGACCCGCCATTGATGTCCAGGATCATCACGCCGAGCCCGCCGAGGAACTCCGCCGCGAACAGCAAGGCGAGGACGATCGGGAACGGCATTCCGAGCGCGAGCGGCACGAAGATCGTGGCGGCCGGGAAGATCACCATCGCGAGGGTGAACGCTCCGCCGATGCCGAGCCGGCGCCCGACGCGGGGCGCGATGACCGCGCCGATCACACCGCCGATCGCGCCGACGCCGAGCAGCAGCCCGAGCACGCCCGGATCGACGTGCAGGTACGTCGTGGCGAACAGGATGAAGAGCGCCTGGTAGCAGTAGTTGAAGAGGTTCATCGTCGCCACGCCGAGGATGCTGGGGCGCAGGATCGGGTCGCGCAGCACGAACGACATCCCCGATGTGAGCTGCTCGCGGATCGACCCGGGGTCGTGCTCCACCGGCGCATCGGGTGCGTCGATGCGCGACAGGAAGAACGCCGACGCGAGGAACGAGCACGCATCGAGGACCAGCGCGACCGGCGCGCTCAAGATTTGGATGAGCACGCCACCGAGCGCCGGTCCGCCGACCGCCGACACGGACCGACTGCCGTTGAGCAGCGCATTCGCCTCGACGTACTGCTCGCGCTTCGCGACCGACGCGAACATCGTCATCCACGCGAGCTGGAACGCCATGGCGATCGTGCCGATCGCGAAGCTGATCAGGAACAACAGCGGCAGGCTCAGCGCATGGACGGCGAACGCCAGCGGGATGATGGCGATCAGCGCCGCGCGTGCGATGTCGGCGATGATCATCAGCCGTCGGCGCCGGTGCACGCGGTCCATCCACGCACCGCCCGGAAGCGAGAACAGCAGCGCCGGCAGCAGGGCCGCGGCCGTCAGCAGGCCCATGTCGCCCGGGCTTGCGCCGAGGTTGAGGACCGCCACGATCGGGAGCGCGAGGAACGTGATCTGGTCCCCGAACACCGAGATGGTCTGGCCGAACCAGAATCGCCGGAACGGCGTCTCGCCGAGGATCGCCGGGAACCGCGCCATGAAGCCTCGTCGCATCGTCATGGGTCCCTCGCTGGATCCAGCCAAGCGCCAGAGGCAGGGCGCGCCGACAGGATGGACCCCTCGTCGGCGCAGCCGGCCGACCAGCCGATGAGGAAATGGTGGGCGATACTGGATTCGAACCAGTGACCCCGCGGATGTGAACCGCGTGCTCTAACCACTGAGCCAATCGCCCG
>DATAIB010000097.1:0-11034 GCA_036262855.1 Candidatus Limnocylindrales bacterium | reverse complement strand
GGCATGCTCGGGCTCGTCCTCGTGGTCATCGGCGCGTGGAAGGCGGCGCGGGCGTTGACCCAGCCGCTGCGGCCGAACGAGGAGACGCCCCTCGCCGACGTCCTGTACCAGAAGCGGCAGCTCGCCCGCGGCCCGCGAATCGTGGCCATCGGTGGCGGCACCGGGCTGTCCACGCTGCTGCGAGGGCTCAAGGAGCACTCCGGCAACATTACCGCGATCGTGACCGTCGCGGACGACGGCGGCTCCAGCGGCGCGCTGCGCGAGGAGCTCGGCATCCCGCCGGTCGGCGACATCCGGGCGTGCATCGCCGCGCTCGCGGATGCAGAGCCGCTCATGAGCGAGCTGCTGGGCTACCGGTTCCCGGGCTTCCAGCGCGGCGAGAGCGGGCTGGTCGAGACGGAGAAGGGCGGACTCAGCGGGCACGCCGTGGGCAACCTGCTGCTGGCCGCGCTGACGGCCCTGGAGCACGGAGATTTCGAGGAGGGCGTGCGGCGGATGAACCACGTCCTCGCGGTGCGGGGACAGGTCGTGCCAGCATCGGCCACGCCGATCAACCTCGTCGCCCGGACGAAGGCCGGCGAGACCGTCCGCGGCCAGTCGACGATCATGCGGACGAAGGACATCGATCGCGTCTGGGTCGACCCGTCGGAGCCTCGGGCGTCTGCAGATGCGCTCAAGGCGATTGCCGAGGCCGACATCATCGTGCTCGGGCCGGGCAGCCTGTTCACGAGCGTCCTGCCGGTGCTGCTGATCCCGGCGATCCAGTCCGCTGTCGCCGCCGCGGAGGGAGTGCGCGTGTACGCGTGCAACGTCGCGTGCCAGCTCGGGGAGACCGAGGGCTACGACCTCGCGGATCACGTCGAGGCGTTGATCGCCCACACGAAGCCCGGGATGATCGACCTGGTGCTCGCGAACGACCGGTTCGGTGACGCCGAGGACGACACGGCGCCGTGGCCGTCCGACGCCGTGGAGATCCGGTGGCCGCCGGCGGTGGATCCCGTGCCGCATCTCGCCACCGAGGCGGTCGCGAGCACCACGGACCCCCATCACCATGACCCGGCGCGGCTGGCCGAGGCGATCCTGCGCACCGCGGAGCGCGAAGGCCCCGCGCTGCGCCGCGAGCGCATGGCGCGCATCGCCTGAGCGCGTGCCGTGACCTTCGCTCACGTGGCACCGCTCGCGTGACCTCGCTCGCCTGATCCGTGGCCGGCTCCGATCGCGACCTCGTCCTGGCGCTGCGGGCCGAGCTCGCCGCACTCGACCCGTCGCGCGACTGCGATCGCGAGGCGGAGCAGGCAGGCCTCGAACCCGGGACCCGCTGGCGCGACGCGACGCTCGCCCGACTGGCGGTCCGCCTCGCGCGCCATGACGTGCCCCGCGACGCAACGGCCCGGGCGCCGTTCGAATGGTCGACGCGTGCGGACCACTGCCGCATGGCCTGGCTCCGCGGCCGGTTCCTCGCCCGGGGCTCCCTGAGCATCACGAACGGCCAGACGCACCTCGAGATCGTCATCCCGGCGGACGAGGCCGCAGCGCTCGTGCGCGGCCTGGCGGAGTCCGGGATGCCCGCGGGCTACCGGGTCCGCCGCGGCATGGGCGTGCTGACGTGGAAGAGCGCCGAGCTCGTGAGCCTCGTGCTGCGCCGGATGGGCGCCGGCGGCAGCCTGCTCGAGCTGGAAGCGCGGCAGGTCGCACGGTCGCTTCGTGGCGAGCTCAACCGCGTGCTGAACGCGGAATCCGCGAACCTGTCGCGAACGGTCGCCGCGTCGTTCCGGCAGCTCGAGGCGATCGGCGAGCTGGCCGACGACGGCCGGCTGGCGAAGGAGCCGCTGCGGGTGCGCGAGGTGGCGGCGGCGCGGCGCGAGACACCGGAAGCGACGATCGGTGAGCTCGCGGAGCGCCTGTCGCTGCACCGGTCGGCCGTCCAGCGGGCCCTGGAGCGCATCGAGCGGCTCGCACGCGCATGATTCGGTCCATGCGACCGGTCATCGTTGCTGGCAACTGGAAGATGCACTCGACCCCGGCCGATGCCGGCGAGCTGGCACGGGTCATCGCGTCGCGGACGCGCGAGCCGGGCGTGACGCGGGTGCTTTGTCCGCCGTTCGTGTGCCTCGCCGCGGTTCGGGACGCGGTGGTGGGCGAGGACGTCGCCGTGGGTGCGCAGGATGTCCATCACGATCGCCAGGGCGCGTTCACCGGCGACATCGCGGCGGCGATGCTGGAAGGCCTCGCGACGTGGGCGATCGTCGGTCACTCCGAGCGGCGGCGGTACCACCACGAGACGAACGAGATGGTCGGCGAGAAGGCGCATCGGGCGCTCGAAGCAGGTTTGCGGCCGATCCTGTGCGTCGGCGAGGACCTCGAGGTCCGCGAGGCCGGCGCGCACGTGGCCGAGGCGCTCGTGACCGACCAGGTCGTCCATGCCCTCGCGCTGAACCCGGGCGCCGTTGCTGCCGGGCTGGTCATCGCGTACGAGCCGGTCTGGGCGATCGGCACGGGTCGGTCCGCGAGCGGTGCGGACGCCGGGGCGATGGCCGCGGCGATCCGGCGAGCCTTCCGGCAAGTCCCCGAGGCCGGCGACGGCGACGCCGTGCCGATCCTGTACGGCGGCAGCGTGACCGCCGCGAACGCCGATCAGTTCTTCGCCGAACCGGAGATCGACGGCGCACTCGTTGGTGGCGCGTCCCTGAAGCCGGACGAGATGGCCGGGATCGTTGCGCGCGCTGCCCTGACTGCAGCGGCGCGCGGCCTCGCCGGCTGAGCGCAACGCACGTGGGGGAGAAGGCGGCTCGGCCGCGACCGATCGTGCTCGTCGTGATCGACGGGTTCGGCATCGGCGCCGACCCAGCCGCAGACGCGATCGCCGCGGCGCGGATGCCGGAGTGGCGGGCGCTGCTGGCGCGCTGGCCCCACGCCCAGCTCGATGCGTCGGGCGAGGCCGTCGGACTGCCCGCCGGGCAGATGGGGAACTCCGAGGTGGGGCACCTCAACATCGGCGCCGGCCGGCCCGTGCTCCAGGACCTGCCCCGGATCGACGCTGCCATCGCGGACGGCTCGTTCTTCGATCGGCCCGCGTTCGAGGCCGCCTGCGACCGGGCGCGCGAGACGTCCGGGCGGCTCAACGTCGTCGGGCTCGTCGGGCCGGGTGGCGTGCACGCCCACGACCGACACATCGTGGCCCTCGCGGAGCTGGCACGGCGCCGCGGCGTCCCGCGCTTCCGCCTGCATGCGCTGCTCGACGGCCGCGACACGCCCCCGTCGTCGGCCCTCGGCTTCGTTGCCGCGCTGGAGCAGCAGCTCCGCGCGGCGCATCCCGACGCCCGGATCGCCTCCGTCGGCGGTCGCTATTTCGCGATGGACCGCGACAAGCGCTGGGACCGCACGGAGCGCGGCTACGACGCGATCGTCCATGGGGCAGGGGAGTCGGCGCCCACGGCGCTCGCTGCCATCGAGGCGGCATATGCCCGGGGCGAGACGGACGAGTTCGTCGCGCCGACGGTCATCGGGAATCCAGAGCCGCTCATGGACCGCGAGCCGATCGTCCACGCGAACTTCCGGGCCGATCGTGCGCGGCAGCTCACCCACGCGCTCGCCGACGCGGACGATGCCTTCGACGCGTTGGACGCGTTCGACCGCGCGTCGCCGTCTGGACGCCCAGCGCCGCGCGACCTGTTCGTGGCGACGATGACCGAGTACGAATCGGACCTGCCGGTCGCCGTTGCGTTCCCGCCGGAGGTCGTGCCGTGCCTCGCCGGGGCCGTCGCGGAGGCGGGTCTTCGCCAGCTTCATGTCGCCGAGACCGAGAAGTACGCCCACGTGACCTACTTCCTCAACGGCGGCCGCGAGGAGCCGTTCCCGGGTGAGGATCGCGTGCTCGTGCCCAGCCCGAAGGTGGCAACGTATGACCTCGAGCCGGCGATGAGCGCGAGCGGCGTCACGGATGCCCTCATCGACGGCATCAGGTCGGACAGCTACGACGTCCTGGTCGCGAACTTCGCGAACCCCGACATGGTCGGCCACACCGGGCACTGGGACGCCACGCTCGAGGCGGTGGAAACCGTCGATGCCTGCATCGGGCGGATCGCCGGCGCCCTTGACCCGCTCGCGACATCCGGCGCGCTCCTCGTCATCACGGCGGACCACGGCAACGCCGACGCGATGCGCACCACCGACGGTGCCGTCGTCACCGCGCATTCGCTGAACCCCGTGCCGATCCTCATCGCCGGCGCGGCGATCGAGGGCCACCGCCTTCGCGATGGCGTCCTGGCCGACGTCGCGCCCACGATCGCCGCGCTGGCCGGCCTCCAGCCGTGGCCCGGCATGAGCGGCCGATCGCTGGTCCGCGATTGAACTCCTGCTACCATCCCGCGGTCATCGAGGAGGTTTCCCAACCGTGAATCCCGTCCTGGCCGCCGGCCAGCTCATCGTCGCCGTGGCGCTCACGTTCGCGATCCTGCTGCAGAACCGCGGGACCGGACTCGGCGGCACGTTCGGTGGCGACTCCGCGGTCTACCGTAGCCGCCGCGGCATCGAGCGCCGCCTCTGGCAGTTCACGATCGTGCTGATCGCCCTGTTCACGCTGTTCTCGCTCGCGGGGTACATCCTCTCGCCGTCCGCCTGACCCGCGCAGACGGCGCGAGCCTTCTCCTGAGCCACCCGTGAACCTCCGTGACCGCGCGCTCGTCGGGCTCCTGAGCATCGCGCTCCTCGTCATGTCCGTCGCGGCCCTCGCGCCGACGATCCAGTCATCGAACGGCGAGGTCGAGCCCAGCACGCCGGTGGTCCCGGAGGCCGGCAAGTACGTCGAAGGCGTCCTCGGCCGAGCGACGAATGCGAGCCCGTTCGGCGCCCGGTCGGGGCCCGATCGCGCGCTCGTCGCGCTCCTGTTCCGTGGTCTCGTCCGGCTCGGTCCGGGCAGCGCGATCACGGGCGATCTCGCCCAGCGCTGGGATGTGACCGACTCCGGCCGAACCTGGACGTTCCACCTCCGGCCGAACCTGTTCTGGCAGGACGGCGCCCCGCTGACCGCCGACGACGTGGCCTTCACCGTCGGCGTGCTGTCCGATCCCGCCTATACCGGCCCGGGCGGCGATTCATGGCACGACGTGACGGCAACCGTGTCCGACCCGCAGACCGTCGTGCTGCACCTGACGACGCCGCTCGGTGGGTTCCTGCAGGCGGCGACCCAGCCGATCGCCCCGGCGCACCTGCTCGATGGCATCCCGCTGGAATCGCTGCCGGACGACCCGTTCGGGCAGCAGCCCGTCGGCTCCGGGCCGTTCCGGCTCGTCTACCTGAACTCCGCGCGCGCCCTGCTCGTTGCCGCAACGCCGGTCGAGCCGCTGCCGAATGATCCGGAGGGCCCGAACTTCAATACCCCGCGCCCCACCGATTCACTGGCGTCCGCGCGGGCGACCGCGAAGCCGCTCGACGCGGTCCCGTACCTGCAGTCCATCCAGATTCGCTACTACGACGACGTCGACTCGCTGAAGGCCGATTGGGTCGCCGGCGATCTCAATGCCGCATCGGGGCTCCAGCCCGCGGACGCGGCCGCGCTCGCCGCGATGCCGCACGCCCGGCTGCTGCGCTACCCGGGAACCACGCTGCTTGCCGCGGGCCTCAATCTCCGAGGCGCCACCGTCTTCGCCGACCCCGCCGTCCGCAAATCGCTGCTCCAGGCGATCGACCGCGACACCATCGTGAAGACCGTGCTCGCGGGTCTCGGAGAGCGCGCTGATTCGCTCATCCCGCCCAGCTCACCGGTGTTCGACGCGAGCTTGAGCCCGGAGGTCGCCTACGACCCCGCGGCGGCGCGCAAGGGTCTCACCGACGCCGGCTGGAAGCCCACCGATACCGGCTGGATCCCCAAGGGCGGCAAGGGCGCACTCTCGATCGAGGTGCTCTGCCCGGAGCAGAGCGCGAATCCCGTCGCATATGCGGTTGCGCAGGCGGTGGTCGACGCGTGGCATGGCGTCGGGCTGGCAGCACGGATCGTCCCGCTGCCCGCGTCGGAGCTGCTCGGGGATCGGGTGGCCCGCGGCGACTACCAGGTTGCGGTGCTGCCGTTTGCGATCGGGCTCGACCCGGATCTCTACCCGCTCCTCGCGGCGTCGCAGACGAGGACGGGCGGCTCGAACGTGATCGACCTCCAGGACCCCGAACTGGACAAGCTCCTGGTGGCCGCGCGGTCGCCGGTGGATGACGCGTCGCGCATCGCCGCGTACAAGGCGCTCGAGCAGCGCCTCGCGGCCCGCACGTACATGCTGCCGATCGCGTTCCGCGACGAGTACGTCGTGCTCCGGGACAACGTGGAAGGCCCCGAATCGCGGCCCGTCGCGGGTCCCGGGGACCGATATTGGGATGTGCTAATCTGGCGCCTCGCCGACGGCAGCTAGGCCCGATTTCGGGTCGCCGTGGATCTCACGCCGAGGTGGCGAAATTGGCAGACGCGCTAGCTTCAGGAGCTAGTGCCCGCAAGGGCGTATGGGTTCAAGTCCCGTCCTCGGTACCAACACCTCGACCCTCAGTGATCCAGGGGTAGCTCGCCGGCAGCGAACCTGATGCCCAGGTGGCGGAATTGGTATACGCGTACGTTTGAGGGGCGTATGAGGCAACTCATCCGGGTTCAAGTCCCGGCCTGGGCACCACTCTCCTCCTGATCCGCAGAGGCGCCGTCGCGCGCCCGCGCGCCGCGCTCGACCCGTCTGCCGCCTTCGCGGCCTCAGCCGGCCAGGTCGTCCAGCTCGCCTCGGAGCGCGGCCAGGTCCGAATCCGTCCTGCCGAACTCGAGCAGCTCCGGGTCCCCGTGGAACGCGCCGCGCAGGAGCTGGCGAGCCACATCCAGCGAGCCGCGGAGCGCGTGGTGGCATGCCAGGTTGTACGTCTCGGCCGCCGTCGAGCGGTCCGGAATCGCCGGCGCGGTCGCGACGCGAAGCGCATCGGCCTCGTACCGGGCGACGCGCGCCTCGTCGAGCGGGACACCCGCCTCCAGGAGCCATCGGAGGTGGCTCAGCGTGTGCATGAGGCCGTTGCCGAACGTCAGGTCGACGAGTCGGTCCGGCCCGCGCAGGACGTCCGGGTCCGCCAGCCGCAGCTCGCGAGCAAGGCGCTCGGCAGCGCTGTCCGCCTCGGCCACGAGCGCGTCCCACGGCCAGTCGACCCTCGTGGCCCGCAGCTCGGCGTTGATCGCATCCTCTTCCTGGGCTTCGCTGCGAGGGAGTGGCTCGCGACTTTGGCGGATCCGCGCCAGGCGCTCCGCGTGGCGGTCCTTCCACGCCGTCAGGTGTGCCTGGAAGTCCTTCGGATTCCAGTCGCCCTCACGGATCGGCTGCTCGAGCACGCGTCGATCCAGCGCGCCGAACAGGTCACGCTCCGCGGCGCGGGCCGTGTCGATGGTGGCGGCGAGTGCCTCGCCGAGCGCGTGATCTGCCATCGGCCAAGTATGTCGCCGGCGGGCCGTGGTGGGCGGTGAGGGACTCGAACCCCCGACAGCCTCGGTGTAAGCGAGGTGCTCTGACCAACTGAGCTAACCGCCCGGGCGAAGCCTACCCGACGTTCGGCGCGCGGCACCGAAGGGTGTCAGGAACGCCGTGGGCCCGACAGGCACCCGAGCGGCGCACAGGCCTGTTGCTAGACTCATCGGTGTCGGTGCCGCTCGGGGTTCGCGCGGGCCGTCCTGGAGGGTGCAATGGAGCTGATCATCCTGCTGGTCGTGGTGGGCGTCATCGCCCTCTTCGTGATCGGCATCTACAACGGCCTGGTGGGCCGGCGAAACCGGATCGATGAGGCGCTCGCCCAGATCCAGGTCCAGCTGAAGCGCCGCCACGACCTCATCCCGAACCTCGTGAATGCCGTCAAGGGCTACATGGGCTTCGAGCAGAAGGTCCTGACGGACGTCACGAACGCTCGTGCCTCCGCCGTCGCGGCCGGCGCCCAGGGCGTCGCGCAGCAGGCACAGGCAGAGAATGCGCTGACGGGCACCCTGCGCTCGCTGTTCGCGGTGGTCGAGAACTACCCGGACCTCAAGGCGAACCAGAACGTGCTCTCGCTCCAGGAGGAGCTGACGACGACCGAGAACCAGATCTCGTTCAGCCGCCAGCACTACAACGCGAGCGTGCTGGAGTACAACAACGCGATCCAGGTCTTCCCGGCCGTGCTCCTCGCGGGCATGTTCGGCTTCACGAAGCGTGACTTCTTCGAGGCCGAGCCGGAAGCCGCCAACGTCCCGAACGTCGACCTGAGCCTGAGCTAACACCCGAGCTGATCGGGGGCGGCCCAACCCGGGTCGCCCCACGTTCATCCTGACCTCGGGCGCACCGATGCAGACGCGCCAGACCTTCTACGCCCAGCAGGCCGAGAACCGCCGCGATTCGATCCTCCTCGTGTTGATCGTCACGGTGATCCTCGCCGCGCTCGGCTTTGCCATCGGCTACGGCACGACCGGCTACGTCGAAGGCGCCTTCGGCGTCACGACGATCGCGATCGTGATCGCGATGCTGATGTCGGTCGGGTCGTACTTCGCCGGCGACAAGCTCGTGCTGGCCACGTCCGGGGCACGCGAGGTCACCCAGGAGCAGGCGCCGCAGCTGCTGAACGTGGTGCAGGAGATGGCGCTCTCGGCGAACCTGCCGATGCCCAAGGTCTACATCATCGACGACACCGCGCCGAACGCATTCGCGACCGGGCGCGACCCCAAGCACGCATCGGTTGCGATCACCACGGGCCTGCTGCAGAAGCTCGATCGCGAGGAGCTCCAGGGCGTCATCGGCCACGAGCTGTCCCACGTTCGCAACTACGACATCCGGTTCTCGCTGCTCGTCGCGGTGCTCGTCGGGTCGATCGCGCTGATGGCCGACTTCTTCCTCCGCTTCACGTTCTGGGGCGGGCGCGGCCGGGGCGGCGGCGACCGCGATCGCGGCGGCGGGGGACTGCAGGCGATCGTGTTCGTCATCGCGATCGTGCTCGCGATCATCGCGCCGTTCATCGCCCGCATGGTCCAGCTTGCGGTGAGCCGGCAGCGCGAGTACCTCGCCGATTCGTCGTCCGTCGAGCTGACGCGCAACCCGCGGGGCATCGAGCAGGCGCTCGCGAAGATCGCCGGGGACCAGGAGGTCCTCGAGGTCGCGAACCGCGCGACCCAGCACCTCTACTTCACGAACCCGATCAAGAAGTTCGAGGAGCGCTCGAGCTCGATGTTCTCGACGCACCCGGCGATCGTCGATCGCATCAACCGGCTCCGCCAGCTGAGCGGCGAGCCGCCGCTCCAGCAGTCCGACGTGCAGCAGCTCGCGGGGCTCGACTGAGCTTCGACGCCGGCATCGCCGCGCGACGCCTGCGAGCGCAGGGGCTGGTGGGCGAGCCGAAAGCCTCACCCGCCGAGGTCGTCCGGCACCTCGTCGCCGTCCAGTCGCAGGACTATTCCGGTGCGACGTGGGCGCTGTCGCAGCGGTGCGGGGACCCCGCGCAGGCGGCCGTCGACGCGGCGTTCGATGCCGGCGAGTTCATCCGGACGCACGTCCTCCGCCCGACCTGGCACTTCGTCGCGCCGGAGGACCTGCGGTGGCTCCTCGCCCTCAATGCCCAGCGCCGGATCCGCGGCGCCGGCCACCGGCATCGCGCCCTCGACATCGACGCACCGCTCGTTGCGCGAGCGATCTCCATCTTCGAGAACGCCATCGCGGCCGCGGGCCCGCTCACCCGCCCGCAGCTCCGGGATGCCCTGGCGGAGCGGGGGATCGATGCAGACGCGGGGCGGCTGATGCACCTCCTGATGTGGGCCGAGGCGGAGGCCCGGATCTGCAGCGGCCCGAGGGCCGGGATCCTGCCGACGTATGCCCTGGTGGACGAGCGGGTCCCGTCGGCGCGCGGGCCGACGGGCGAGGAAGCGCTCGCGATGCTGGCGGCGCGGTACGTGGCGAGCCACGGGCCCGTGCAGGACGTCGATCTCGCGTGGTGGGCCGGCATCAACCTGGGCGAGGCGCGGCGCGGGCTCGCCGCGGCGTCACCGGCGCTGCGTCGCGAATCCATCGACGGGCGGGTGTTCTGGAGCGCCGACGACCCGGACGCGGCCGAGGCCGCCGAGCCCCGGGTCCACCTCCTGCCGAACTACGACGAGCTGCTCGTCGCGCTGCGGGACCGCAGCGATGGCCTCGACCCGGACCTCCCGCCGTGGGCGAGGACCGCGGAGGAGATCTTCAGCTACGTGATCGCCCGGCGAGGCCTCGTCGTCGGGCGCTGGGTGCGCTCCACGGGCCGGGGGCCGCTCAAGCTGACGCTGGAGCCCCGGGTCCCGTTGGAAGCCGCAGACCGCCAGGCGGTGCTGGACCAGGCGCGCAGATACGGCGAGTTCACCGGCCGGCCGGCATCGGTGACCTGGCTCGATTGAGCGCGGCCGAACGCCCGTGCTATCCTCCGCAGGCCGTCGGACCGGTCCACCGGGAGGGCGGACTCGCCGGGCCGAGATAGCTCAGTTGGTAGAGCACGCGACTGAAAATCGCGGTGTCGCCAGTTCGACTCTGGCTCTCGGCACCAAACACCGGCGCGCGCGGCACCCCGAGCGGAAGTGGCTCAGTTGGTAGAGCATCACCTTGCCAAGGTGAGGGTCGCGGGTTCGAGTCCCGTCTTCCGCTCCATTTCTTTGCCTATCCCCTGACGAACCGCTTCGGGTACGGCCACGAGCTGTGCGCCGGCCCCATGGCCACGGGGCAGTCCTCGATCGGCGTCCACGTGGGAACGCTGCGGCCGCACCATCCCGTGTCGCTACGGACCGTGGCTATCCTTCGACTGCTGCCCCCTCGTCTAGTGGTAGGACAGCGGACTTTGGATCCGTGAACCGAGGTTCGAATCCTCGAGGGGCAGCCAGCACAGCGTTCGGCGCGCCACACGGGGCGACGTGGTGAAGTGGTTCAACACGGAGGTCTGCAAAACCTCTATTCACCGGTTCGAATCCGGTCGTCGCCTCCATCTCCGCTGAACAACTGAACAGCAGCCGCATGGTCAGGAGGGGAGTGCCATGAAGGGTTCGATCGTGCTCGC
>DATAIB010000096.1:0-1792 GCA_036262855.1 Candidatus Limnocylindrales bacterium | reverse complement strand
TCGTCTCCGGCGCGGGCGACCAGCTCATCAGGCCGCCGGCTCGGACGGACGGACTGGTGCTCCCGGCGATCGTGTCGCCGGACCTCGCCTCGGACGTCAACGCCGAGGGCGTCATCGATGCGACGATCGGCACCAGCCTGCACGTGCAGCTGCGCCCGATCGGGACCACGACGGCGATGCCCTCGATCCTCGACCAGGACCGGCTCGTCGTCGTCGACCTCGCGCCGCTGCTCCTGGCGATGAATGCCCACGACCCCGGCACCGGACGGCCGAACCAGGTGCTGCTGGGAACGCCGAACGACCAGCGAACCGAGGACGTGGTGGCCGCGCTCGGCCAGGACCCGTTCCCGACGCTGCTCGTGGCGTCCCGGCCGGCCATCGAGGCGGCACGCTCGAACGACCCGTTCGCCCTCGGGATCGTCTGGGCGCTGGCGGTTGGCGCGATCGCCGGGCTGCTCCTGTCGTTCGTGGGCGTGCTGCTGGCGATGGCGGCCGACCTGCGCGACGAGCGCGGCGAGCTCTGGGAGCTCGAGGCGCAGGGCACGACGCCGCGGGCGCTCACGTTCCTGGTCGTGCTGCGGACGATCGCGATGTGCCTCGTCGGCGCCGTTGCGGGCGTCGTGATGGGCGTGGGGCTCGGGTGGTTCATGGCGGCGTCGGTGGGCGTGGGCGCGGATGCCAGCACACCGATCCCGCCGCTGACGCTCGTCGCGCCGTGGGCCATCGTGATCGCGATCCCGCTGGCGCTCCTCGTGCTGATCGCGGTCTCCGTGTACGTGTTGGCGCGGCGGCACTTCGCCAGCCAATCACTCGGGATGGGCGCGAGATGAGGGACCGTCGCGTCGAGTCGGAGCGCGTCGTGCGCGCTGAGAGCGTGATGCGCATCTACCCCGGCGCGGCAGGGAACGTGGCCGCGCTTCGCGGGTTGGACCTCGAGGTTGCCGCCGGCGAGGTGGTCGCGATCGTCGGCGCGTCGGGCTCGGGCAAGTCCACGATGCTCCGGATCCTCGCGGGCCTCGATCGGCCGTCGGCGGGGTCGGTCGAATCCTTTGGCGTGCCCCTGGAGCGGGCAACGGAGGGCGAGCTTGGTCGGTACCGGAACGACGTCGGGGTGATCGACCAGCAGTACTGGCGCTCGCTGTCGCCGTACCTCAGCGCGCAGACCGCGATCGAGCTGCCGCTGCGAATCCGAGGGTGGTCGCGTGCCGCGCGCGCGGCGCGGGCCGCAGAGCTGCTGGAGCAGGTCGGGCTTGGCGACCGCGGCTCGGCGACGCCGTCGCGCCTGTCCGGCGGCGAGCAGCAGCGCATCGCGTTCGCCGCAGCGCTCGCCCCGCATCCCCGGTTCCTGCTCGCCGACGAGCCGACCGCCGAGCTCGACGAACGAACCGCTGCCGAGCTGGTCGCGCTGCTCCAGTCGCTCGTTCGGCGCGAGGGCGTGACGGCGATCGTCGTGACCCACGACGCGCTCGTCGAGCGGATGGCGGACCGGATCGTCTACGTCCGCGACGGCCGCGCGATCGCGATGCGCAAGGGCTCGGGCGCCCCCGCGGAGCCGATCACGGATGCAAGCGGCTGGCGCGCACCGGCCCTGCCGCCGCCTGCGTCATCGATGGCACCCGTCCCGCCGGCCGAGGGCGCAGTGCCGGCGGTCGTCGTCACCGACCTCTGCCGAACGTACGGCGAGGGCGCCGGCGCGATCCACGCCGTGAAGGATCTCGACGCGACGTTCGCCTCAGGCGGGCTGCACATCGTCACCGGGCCGTCGGGGTCCGGAAAGTCGACGCTGCTCCGG
>DATAIB010000095.1:0-3806 GCA_036262855.1 Candidatus Limnocylindrales bacterium | reverse complement strand
TCGCCGCATGCCCGCGCAACCTTCGAGCTCGGCGACCTCGACGCGTTCCGGGCGAGGCATCCGGGCCTTGTCGACGTCTTCTCCGCGCGCGACGTGCCGGGCCAGAACCGCTACGGGATCTACCCGGCCGGCAAGGACCAGCCGGCGCTCGCCGATGGCGTGGTCCGGCACCGGGGCGAGGCGGTCCTCGCGCTGGTCGGAGACGACGAGACGCTGGGGACCATCCAGGACGCGGACATCCCGATCACGTGGACCCCGCTGCCGCCCCTCCGCGGTATCGACGAGGCCCTTGCCATGGACGCACCGGACCTCCACGAAGGATCACCGGGCAACGTGCTGATCCGGGGCCGGCTCGCCACCGGTGACGTCGACGCTGCACTCGGGGCCGCCGCAGTCACGGCCGAGGTCGAGGTCAAGACCACGTTCGTCGAGCACGCGTACATCGAGCCCGAGGCGGGCTACGCGCAGCGTGTCGGCGACCGCATCGAGCTGTTCGTCAGCACGCAGGCGCCGTACATGGACCGCGACGAGGTCGCGCTGATCCTCGGCATCCCGCCGGACGCGGTCCGGATCGTGCCGACCGCCTGCGGCGGCGGGTTCGGAGGCAAGCTGGACCTCGGCGTCCACGCGCTGATCGCGATCGCGGCCTGGCGCACGGGGCGCCCGGTGCGGACCGTCTGGACGCGCCCGGAATCGATGGCGGCCAGCCCGAAGCGACACCCCTCCCGGATCACCGCCACGGCCGCCGCGGAAGCCGATGGGCGGCTCACGGGCTTCCGGTTCCACGGGGACTTCGACACGGGTGGCTACGCCTCCTGGGGCCCGACCGTCGCCAACCGTGTGCCGGTCCACGCAATGGGCCCGTACGCGTGGGACGCGGTCCTCGCCACGACCCGCGCGGTGTACACGAACAACCCGCCGGCGGGTGCCTTCCGCGGCTTCGGCGTGCCGCAGGCGTCGGTGGCGCACGAGGCGCTGATGGACGACCTGGCCGCGCAGCTGGGAATCGACCCACTGGAGCTCCGTCTCCGCAACGCCCTTCGCGCCGGCTCGACGACCCCGAGCGGCCAGCGGCTCGCGGCCTCGGCCGGCTTGCCCGCGTGCCTCGAGGCGCTCCGTCCGCACTGGCATCGGCTCCGCGTGGACGCCGCCGCGTGGAATGAGGCGCACGCCAGCGACCCAACGGCGCCGCGGCGAGGCGTCGGCATCGGGGCCATGTGGTACGGCATCGGCAACACCGCGCTCGCGAACCCGTCGACGATCGAGATGGGCATCACACGTGACGGCCGCCCAACACTGTTCTGCGGGGCCGTCGACATCGGTCAGGGCGCGTCGACGGTCCTCACCCAGATCGCCGCGGATGCGCTGGGCGTCCTCGCGGACCTCGTCGCCCTGGTGAGCGGCGACACGGATCGAACGGCGGACGCCGGCAAGTCCTCCGCGTCGCGGCAGACCTTCGTGTCGGGCAACGCCGCGCGGCTTGCCGGCGAGGACCTGCGGCGCCAGATCCTGCAGCTCGCGGAAGTCGACGGCGAGGCGACGATCGAGGCGGGCGACGGCTCGCTGGTCGTCATCGATTCGGCCGGTCGCCGCATCCCGATCGAGCTCGCGGAGCTGCCGCGCGTCCCCGTCTCGGACGCGCAGACCGAGTGCGTCATCGTCGGCCACGGCCGCTTCGATCCGGACACGACACCGCTCGACGCCGACGGCCAGGGCGTGCCGTACCAGACGTATGCCTTCGGCGCGCAGATCGCGTCGGTCGACGTCGACCCGGCGCTGGGCACCGTGAAGGTGCGGAAGATCGTGGCCGCGCATGACGTCGGGCGGGCGATCAACCCGACCCAGGTCGAGGGCCAGATCCACGGCGGCATTGCACAGGGGCTCGGGTTCGCGCTCATGGAGGCCTATGTGCCCGGCCGTACGGAGAACCTGCACGACTACCTGATCCCCACGGTTGGCGACATGCCCGAGATCGAGTGCCTCCTGATCGAGGACCCGGAGCCGTCCGGGCCATACGGCGCGAAGGGGGTGGGGGAGCCCGCCCTCATCCCGACGGCACCGGCGATCCTGGGGGCGATCCACCACGCGGTCGGCGTGCGGATCACGAACCTGCCGGCCTCACCGGACCGCGTTCGAGCTGCCATCCTCGCGAAGATGGAGGGCGCGACGCGATGAACAGCATCGGCGGCGCGACGGCGCCGCGAATTCCGGGCCTTGGCGCGATCACCGCCTACCTGGTCGGCATGGGCGGCCTCGCCTTCACGCTGACGATCCTGTGGCTGTCGATGCGGGCCGTGATGGGCATCGGCGGCGCGTGCGCGAGCGGGGGGCCGTACGTCCCGGCGGTCGAGTGCCCCGATGCGGTCGTCGCCCTGACGCCGCTGAGCATCTTCGGCATCTTCATCTTCGGTGGCATTGCGGCGTGGGGTGGCGCGAATCTCGGCGGACGGTGGCTCGGCCTCATCGCCCTGGGCTGGCCCGCGTTGTTCCTGAGCCTCGGCTGGAACTTCCTCGAGTTCGGCTTCGCGCCGCCCGGCGGCAACGACGGAGAGCTCGTATGGAGCTGGATCTTCTGCGGGATCGTGTTCGTGCTGATGGGCGGGATCCCGCTGATCGTCGGGCTGCGCGGCGCGGCGTGGGCGGCGGGGCAGCATCGGGCGTATGCCGGGGGACGGGTGCTCGTCGGTCGGAAGGCCGGCTTCGACGAGCTGCGCGATCTCCACGCGCAACTGCAGGCAGCGGTCGAGTCCCGGAACGCCGAACGTGCCGACGCCGCCCGTGCCGCGGCTGCATCCGGCTATCGCGTGGACCAGGAGCGCGACGTCGCCGCTCGCCTCGAGCGCCTGGCGCGGCTGCACGATGCAGGCGATCTCACGGACGCGGAGTTCGAGGCCGCGAAGCGCGCCACGCTGGCGGGGGCAAGCTCGTGATGGATCCGTCGATCCGGCCTGCGTGGGAGCGCTGGCTCGCGATCGCGCTCGTGGGCGCGATCGTCGTGGGCGTCCTGCTGGCGCTGTGGCTCTACGCGGCGGTGTCAGTCCCGCCGTCGTGAACAGCGCCGCCGTACGCGGCTAGCGCTTCGTCAGCCGCGCGACCTGCGTGGCGAGGGCCTCGTTCGCCTTCCGGAGCCGCGTCACCTCGGCGACGAGCGCCTTCAGCGCCCGCTCGACATCGTCCATCTCGGCCCGCACGGCCCGTCGGACGGCGGCATCCATGTCGTTGGTCGCGGGTCGGGCCCGCCGACGGCGCGTCCCCGAGAGGTCCTTGAGCACCTGGTCGAGGTCGAGGTTGAAGCCGACCGGCTTCGATGGATCGGTCATGCGCTGACGATACGCCCCTCGTGCTCGCCTGATGCGGCAGACTGCGCGCATGCCTACCAAGATGATCCTCGACGTCGACACCGGCACCGACGACGCCGTCGCCCTCATGACCGCCGCGCTCTCGCCGGACCTCGAGCTGATCGGGGCGACGAGCGTGAACGGCAACACCTCGATCGAGTACACGACCGAGAACACGCTCCGCGTCTTCGACTTCATCGGCATGCCCGAGATGCCCGTCTACCGGGGCATGGACCGGCCGATGATCCGGACGGACGTCAAGCGCGGGATGGCTGCGCGCATCCACGGCGACATGCTCGACCTGCCCGAGATCTCGCACGGCGCGAAGCTCCAGGAGGGCCACGCGGTCGACTGGCTCATCGACACCTACATGGCGTCGAACAGCGACATCGTGCTCTGCCCGGTCGGGCCGCTGACGAACATCGCGATGGCGATCCTGCGCGAGCCGCGGATCGTCGAGCGGATCCC
>DATAIB010000094.1:0-6071 GCA_036262855.1 Candidatus Limnocylindrales bacterium | reverse complement strand
AACATCGCCGTGCTCGTCAGCGGTGTCGTGATCTTCCTGCTCGGCGGACTGTGGTACTCGCCAGTGCTCTTCGCCAAGCGCTGGGTCGTCCTGACCGGCAGGACCGAGGAGGAGCTCAAAGCAAGTGCCGGTTCCATGCCGGTGAGCTACCTGTACGTGTTTCTCTGCGGGCTGCTCACCGCCTGGGTGATGGCGCTCGTGATCGGCAACTTCGCGCCGGCGTCGGCAGTCGACGGCGCGCTCATTGGTGCATTGTGTTGGGTCGGGTTTGCCGGCGCGACGAGCTTCGGCACCGGGCTGTTCGCGGGCAAGCCGAAGGCATTGTGGCTCATCGATTCCGGGTTCAACCTCGTGGCGTTCGTCATCGCGGGGATCATCCTCACGATATGGCACTGAGCCCCGACGTCGCGACGGCGGGTCGACCGCTCGGCGCCACGATCGTGGACGACGAGCCGCGCACGCCGTCGTGGCGTTAGGCAGCGCGTCGCCGCGCAGTCGGGTTCCGCGCGGCCGGCGAGGACTCGCGCCGTTCACCGATGGACATCTCGCCGAGTCGTTAGGCCGAGCGCGCGAGGTGTGGGAGGCCCGTACGCTGACACCACGAGTGACGGGAAGGTAGAGGTCGTCGGCGGCGCGGGCCTTGCACCGGCGACCGGCATGTCCACGTATCGCGTCGGCGTCGCCGGGTGGGCGATCCCCAAGACGCACAAGGCAGCGTTTCCCGACGACGGCTCGCACCTCGCGCGCTACGCGGCACGCCTCAACGCCGTCGAGATCAACTCGAGCTTCTACCGCCCGCATCAGCCGGCGACGTACGCGCGATGGTCCGGGAGCGTGCCTGACGAGTTTCGATTCTCAGCGAAGATCCCGAAGGCGATCACGCACGAGCAGCGCCTCGTGGCCGCGGACGTGCTGGTCGAGGTCTTTCTTTCCGAAGTGACGTGCCTGGGCGACAAGCTCGGATGTCTCCTCGTGCAACTGCCGCCGAGCCTCGCGTACGACGCGGCGAATGCCGAGGCCTTTCTCGCGGACCTGCGCGCGCGTCACGCGGGCCCGGTGGTGATCGAGCCGCGTCACGCGAGTTGGTTCACGGAGGACGTCACCGCCCTGCTCTACGCCTATCGTGTCGGGCGAGTCGCCGCAGACCCGGCGTGCGTGCCGGCGGCGGCGGAACCCGGTGGGTGGCCCGAGTTGGTGTACGTCCGGCTGCATGGGTCGCCGGAGATCTACTACTCGAATTACGACGAGCCGTTCCTGGATCGGCTGGGGGAGCGTCTCCGCGGGTACGCGGAGCGCGCGCGGGAGGTCTGGTGCATCTTCGACAACACGGCGCTCTTTGCAGCGACGCCTAACGCGCTCTCCCTCCTCGCACGTCTCTGACGGCGACACGGGCCCTTCTCGCCGCGCGGAGCACCGCCCGTCGGAGACGCCGGCCCTCCTGGTCGCTCGAGTCTCAGTCGGCGCCCCGGTGGAATTCCTGCCGCCGCTCATCGAGTGTGCCTTGATGCCGGTCCGCCGAAGAGCAGCAGGGAGTCGACCGGATGTCACGCGCCCGTGTATCTTCCGGCGAGCGGTTGGTTCGAGGTGATCGTGACCGAAGAGCAGACGGCCCGCATTCTCATCGAGCTCCGGCGCATCGGCGTCGACTTCGAGTCGCTCACGGAGCGACTCGTCGGCACGGGCCTGCGCTCGAGCGAGATGCTCGATTGGCTCCGCGCGATCCCGGATGGCGCCGGGGTCGACGAGCTCGTGCGCCGTCTGGACGAGCACGGCCGTCGCAACATGGAGCGTCCGGTACAGGTTCGCTGGCGCAAGGAGCCCGCGCGCCCGGCGCATCGGTTCGAGCGAGAGCGGTGGTGGCCAACGCAGGCGCTGCTTGACGCCGGGACCGACCTGCTGCTCGAGGAGTGGGACCCGTTTGGGATTCGCCTTGCCGGCACGGATCGCGAGACGATCGCGATGTTCGCGTTCCACTTCTTCGGCCCGCTGCTCGCGCCTAACGGGAGAATCGATCCGATCAGGCACACCACCGAGATGATCGCGTCGGCGGAGCGCGATCATCTCGCTCTCCGACCATCGCCAGAGTCCCATCGCCGGTATCTCGCCGCGCGACTCAGCGAGTTGGTCGCACAGTACCCGGTCCCAGAACGGCACCCCGGATCGCCGTCGCACGTGGCGTTCGTGCAGGTCGCTGAGGGTGCGGGGCCCCCCCCGCTCGATCCTGAAGGGGTATGCGCGCGATGTCACGGGTTCGGCACCGTGGCGCGCGTCACGAGGATCGAGGCACCGGCTGGCCGATCGAAGCGATACTGTGCCGCCTGCTGGAAGGCGATCAGGGCGGAGGAAGAGCGCTTCAGGCGGACGCCGGAGACCGCGTCCGAGCACGTTGCGTGGCTGGACCGCACTGGTCGGCCACCGACCGTTACGCTGTCACGCTCGTGGGACGACACGATCGAGCTCCTGGAAATGATGACAGCCGACAGCGCTCACGACCGCTCCCGACCCGAGGCGGACCGCACGGCACACCTCGCCGACCTCGCCCGGGATATTGCCAGGCGGGAGGACACGATGGACGGCCCCATGCCGCCGGAAGTCGCCGCGTTCGTCCAACGGTACGCGACGCCCGATGCCTAACGTGGAGACGCCCGAGCAGGCCGCGGAGGCGCTCAGCGCCGTCGGACGCCGCTTCTACGCGCGCGGCTGGGTGCTCGGCACGAGCGGCAACTTCAGCCTCGTCACCTGCCCGGACCCGCTGCGCCTCGCCATCACGGCGAGCTCGGTGGACAAGGGCGCGCTGGATGCCTCGCACATTTTGCATGTCGACGACAGCTGCGCGGTCCACGGCGGCCTCGGCAACCCGTCCGCCGAAACGCTGCTGCACTTCGAGATCGTTCGGCGGCGGCGAGCGGGCGCGGTGCTGCACACGCACTCCGTCTGGAGCACCACCCTCTCCGACGCTCACGGGCTCGACGGTGGGCTCGCGATCCACGGCTACGAGATGCTCAAGGGACTCGACGGCGTGCGGTCGCACGACCATCGTGAATGGGTTCCAATCGTCCCGAACGACCAGGACATGACTCGGCTCGCCGGGGTCGTGGGCACCGCGCTGGATGCGTATCCGGCCGCGCACGCGATCCTGCTGGAGCGACACGGTCTGTACACGTGGGGCGCGTCGCTCGCCGACGCGGTTCGTCACGTCGAGATCTTCGAGTTCCTGTTCGAGACGATGGGCCGCACGGCGCTCTACCGGTCACGCAACGGAGATGGAGGGGACGATGGCACTGCTCAAGATTCCTGACGAAGATCGCACGATCACCGAGGCGGGTGCCGTGCGCGACTTTCTGGCCGAGCACGGGATCGACTACGAGCGCACGGGCGCGGCACCGGGCCTAACGACGAGCTCGACCGCGGACGAGATCTTGAGCGCCTGGGCGCCGAAGATCGATGAGCTCAAGGCGCAGGGTGGCTACGTCGTCGCCGACGTCATCGACGTGAAGCCTGAGACCCCGAACCTCGACGCGATGCTCAAGCGCTTCTCGAGCGAGCACTGGCACGACGAGGACGAGGTGCGACTCATCGTCGAGGGGCGTGGGCTGTTCCACATCCATCCGCCGGGCAAGCCCGTGTTCGCGCTCGAGGTCGAGCCGGGAGATCTGATTCGCGTGCCGCGCGGGACGCATCACTGGTTCGACCTCTGCGGCGAGAAGCGGATCCGGGCGATTCGACTGTTCCAGGACCCGTCGGGGTGGACGCCGCACTACACGGCGAGTGGGGAGGACGCGAAGTTCCAGCCGCTCTGCTTCGGGCCGGCATACATCCCGCCCGCGCGCGTCGAGCCGGGCGTGCGCGTGTGACGGTCGCGTTAGGCGACCTCGGGGTCCGCGGCGTGGTGCTCGACATCGAGGGCACCACGACCCCGATCTCCTTCGTGTACGACGTGCTGTTCCCGTACGCGCGGACGCACCTCCGCGAGTTCCTCGGCTCGCGCGGCACGTCGGGGTTGCTGGTTGAAGTCGACCGCCAGCTTCGGGAGGAGCATGCGGCGGACGTCGCGCGCGGTGACGCGCCGCCGCCGCTCCCGGCGGACATGTCGAGCGGGAATGCGGTCGACCTCGAGCCGTACGTGCTCTGGCTCATGGACCGCGACCGGAAGTCGCCGGGGCTCAAGCTCCTGCAGGGGATGATCTGGCAGCGGGGCTTCGCGGACGGGACGCTGCGCGGCGAGCTCTTTCCGGACGTGGCGCCGGCACTCGATCGCTGGCGATCGCGCGAGATCGACGTGGCGATCTACTCGTCGGGCAGCGTGCTGGCGCAACGGCTCATCTTCGGGAACACGGAGGCCGGCGACCTGACGCCGCGCATCAGCCAGTTTTTCGACGCGACGATCGGCCCCAAGCGCTCGGCGGACAGTTATCGGCACATCGCGGCGGAGCTGCACCGCGCGCCTAACGAGCTGCTGTTCCTCTCGGACGTGCACGCCGAGCTCTCGGCGGCCCGCGCGGCGGGCTTCAGAACGATCCTGTGCGTGCGTCCGGGCAATCCCGAGCCGCCGCGCGATGACGAGGTCGTCATCCAGACGTTCGACGACATTGTCGCCTGAACTCCCGCCCCCGATCGGCCCCAACCTCAGACGGGCGGCAAGACGGCGACTGGAACGCAGAAGTCTCAGAACACGCTGACGCGCGCAGAAAACGACGGCGGGTTCAACCGGTCGTTGCAACAGTCTCCGCGAGTTGTTCCGCGAGTGTTTCCGCGGGGGTCCGGTAACCTAACGTTTTCCGCGGGCGCGTGTTGAGCCGGCGCGCAATCGCATCGAGCTGGGCCTGGCTGAAGTGCGACAGGTCCGTCCCCTTGGGGAAGTACTGGCGCAATAGCCCGTTCGTGTTCTCATTGGTCCCGCGTTGCCAGGGACTGCGCGGGTCACAGAAATACACCGCCACGTCCGTGGCCACCGTGAAGCGCGCGTGCTGCGCCATCTCCAAGCCGCGGTCCCACGTCAGCGACGCCATCAGCCCGTCCGGGAGGCGCTGGACCCGCCGCGTTAGGGCCCGCACCACGCCCGCGGTGTCCTTCCCCGGCACCTTGACCAGCTGCACGAACCGCGACTGCCGCTCGACCAGCGTCGCGATGTGACTGTGGCGGCCGCCGGCCAAGAGGTCGCCCTCCCAGTGCCCCGGGAGGGCGCGGTCCTCCACCGCCGCCGGCCGCTCGGCGATCGGCACCGCCCCGACGATCTGCCCGCGGCGCTGGCCCGCGGTGGCCGCGCGTCGGCTGCGCCGGATCGTGTGGTGCCGGCGCAGATGCGTGAGCAGCTCCTTCTTGAGCACCCCCCGCGCCTGGACGTAGAGGCTCTTGTAGATCGTCTCGTGCGACACCTGCATCGCGTCGACCTCCGGATAACGGCGGTGCAGCCACCCGGCGATCTGCTCGGGCGACCAGTCGCGCGCCAGCTTCGCGGCCACGACCGTCCGGAGCTGACGGTGCGTCGCCAGGCGGCAGCGCTTGGGGCGGACGGCCCGGCGCCACGCCCGCGCGTCGGCCGCCACGGCGCGATAGTGCGCACGGCCGCCGTTGCGCGCAATCTCCCGGCTGATCGTCGAGGCCGGCCGGCCCAACGCGCGCGCGATCGCCCGGATGCCCGACCCGCAGGCCAGCTCGCGACTGATCCGTTCCCGGTCGGCACTCGTTAGGGCCCTCGTGGCGCGGCGGCGCGGCGGCCGCGCGATGCCGCCCTGCACCGCAAGAAACGCGTGGATCGAGGCCGCCTGCTTCTCGAAGACGCGGCCGATGTCGCTCAACGACTCCCCGGCTTTCCACCGCGTCCAGAGTTCCGCGCGCTGGTCGGCCGATAATCCCCACCCCTGCCCCTGCCGCCGTTTGGCCATCTCTCCCCTCCGATGAGTCCAAAGATCATCGACTGTTGCCCTCACCGGTTGAACCCGCCGTTGTTTTCTGCGCGCGTCTGCGTGTTCTGAGACTGCTGCGTTTCTGCCGTTGGCGTCCCGATGAAATGTTCAGTCCCGATGCGGAGGCTGTGCCGCGGAGCCGGCATTCACGTCGCGCGGAGCATT
>DATAIB010000093.1:0-2981 GCA_036262855.1 Candidatus Limnocylindrales bacterium | reverse complement strand
AGGATCCCCGAGACCTGGCCGAGCAGGTCGACGCGCTTCATCTGGAGCCGGAGCTTGATCTCGGGGATGCTGGAGCCGTGGAGACGATCCGCGATCGCGTTGATCGGCCACAGGCTCACGAGGATCACGCCGGTCGCGACGACCCCGATCACATACTCCCCCGCTCCCGCGGCCATGCCCACAGCAGAGGTGGCCCACAGGCTCGCCGCAGTGGTGAGGCCGCGGATCACGATGCCGTCCTTGAGGATCGCGCCGGCGCCGAGGAAGCCGATGCCCGACACGATCTGGGCGGCGATGCGGGTCGGGTCCACCGCGGCCAGCCCGGGGCCGGCGTCGCCGAGGAAGCCCCGGATCGACAGCACGGTGAACAGCGCCGACCCGAGCGCGACCAGCATGTGCGTCCGCAGGCCCGCCGGATGGCCGTGGATCTCGCGTTCGAACCCGATCGCCAGCCCGAGCGCCGCGGCGATCACCAGCCGAACGGAGAGGTCCGCCTGGGCGGCGATGTCGATCATCGGCGAAGCGTACCGCGCGCGAATCGCGCCATATCGGCCCATGATGTTCGAGTCGAGCGTCGGCGTGGGTGGCAAGGCGGAGGAACTCGAACCATGGCGGGATCAGCAACGAGCACGAGCACAGCCCGCAGCCGCCGGGTGCCCCGGACACCGAGCCTGCACCCGGTGAACAAGGCGATGTCGGAAGACGCGCCGCTCGGCGCTCGGATCGCCGACGCCGTCACCGGGTTCATGGGCAGCTGGAAGTTCATCGTGATCCAGACCGTGATCGTGACGCTCTGGATCGGCGGCAACATCCTGCTGCTGTTCCACTTCGACCCGGCGCCGTTCATCCTCCTGAACCTGGCGTTCTCGACCCAGGCCGCGTACGCCGCACCGCTGATCCTGCTGGCCGGCAACCGGCAGGCGCTGCGCGACCGCCTCACCCTCGAGCACGCCGCGTCGGAGGCCGACATCGAGGACCGCCAGAACCAGGAGCTGTTGCACGGGAACACAGAGATCCTCCAGCGGATCGAGGGCTTGGAGCAGCGGATCCTCCAGCTCGAGAAGAACATCCTTGACCGGCTCGCTGGCGGGCCCGAGGCGCCGCGCGCCTGAGCTCCTGACCGTCAGAGCGCACGACCGCCGGCGCCGCGCGAGCGACGCGGCAGTCAGCGTCCCGTCATGGAGCGCGCCGTAGCCTGTCCGACATGACGACGATTCGAGCCGGCTCAGCCCTGCGGGCCGCCCCCGGGATGCACACCGGTCGCTGGCAGGCATTCGCTGGCGCCGTCGCGGTGGCTGCCTCGCTCGCGGTCGGCGAGCTTGCCGCCGGCGTCATCGAAGGCATCCCGTCCCCGCTGCTCGCCGTTGCCCGCTTCCTCGTCGACATCCAGCCGCCCGGTGCGAAGGAAGTCGTCGTCGCGCTGTTCGGGACGAACGACAAGGCCGCCTTCCAGGTGGTGATCCTGCTCATTGCGCTGCTCGTCGGCGCGCTGGTCGGACGGCTTGCGGTCCGTCGACCGGACGTCGCCTCCCTCGTGATCGTCGCGTTTGCCGGCGCCGGCTTCGCGGCCTCGCTGCGCGAGCCGGGCGTCCAGGCCACGCTCGCCCTTGCCGCCGCAGGCGCCGAAGCGGTCATCGGCTCGATGGTCCTGCAGCGGCTCATCCGCCTCGTGCCCGCGCCGGGCGCCACCGCGGCCGTCGCCGCGGGGCGTGTCTCGGCCAACGGCATCGACACGATCGACTGGCGTCGCCGCGCCATCCTCCGCTCGGGTGGGGCCATCGCCGTCGGCTCCGTCGTCGTCGGCGCCCTCGGCCGGTACCTCCTGCAGCAGCAGCAGGTCCCGCCGCCATCGACCGGCGGCAGCGTCGTGCCGGCAAAGCCCGCGGACCTGCCGGCTGGCGCGGACATCGCCACTGCCGACCTGAGTTCGGCCGGCCTCACCCCGATCGTGATGCCCAACGCCGACTTCTACCGCATCGACACGGCGTTCGTCGTCCCCACCGTCGACCGCTCCACGTGGAAGCTCAAGGTCTCGGGCATGGTCGACCACCCGGTGGAGCTCACCTTCGCCGAGCTCAGCGCCCTCCCGATCATCGAGCAGTACGTGACGATCGCGTGCGTCTCGAACGAAGTCGGCGGCAACCTCGTCGGCAACGCGAAGTGGACCGGCATCGCGCTCCGCGACGTGCTCGACATGGCGGGCGTCCAGGCAGGCGCGGACCAGCTCGTCGGCCACTCGGTGGACGGGTTCACCGCGGGCATGCCCGTCGAATGGGTCATGGACCAGTCCCGGACGCCGATGATCGCGTTCGAGATGAACGGCGAGCCGCTGCCACGCGCCCACGGCTATCCGGCCCGCCTGATCATCCCGGGCCTGTACGGCTATGTGTCCGCGACCAAGTGGCTTGCCGAGCTGGAGCTGACCACGTTCAGCGCCTTCCAGGCGTTCTGGGTCCCGCGCGGCTGGGCCGCGAAGGCGCCGATCCTGACCCAGTCCCGGATCGACGTCCCGCGCCAGGGCACGGACCTCAAGGCCGGCCACACGCCGGTCGCGGGCGTCGCGTGGGCGCCGGACCGCGGCGTCTCGAAGGTCGAGGTCCGCATCGACCAGGGCGACTGGGCGCCGGCCCGCCTGTCCGCCGCGATCTCGAAGGCAACGTGGGTGCAGTGGCTGTACGACTGGGAAGCGACACCGGGCAACCACGTCATCGAGGTCCGGGCGACGGACGGCACCGGCGAGACGCAGACGGACCAGGAGACCCCGCCCCCGCCCGACGGGGCGCGCGGCCACCACCGCATCACGGTGGCCGTGAGCTGACCCGCGGTACCCTCGGGCGCATGGCACGTCGTCTCTTCGTCTTCGATCTCCCCGACCGATTCGCCACGGGCACCATCGGCGAGCCCGGCAATCGAGCGTTCTTCCTGCAGGCCCGCGAGGGCGCGCGGGTCGTGAGCGTCGCGCTCGAAAAGGCCCAGGTCGC
>DATAIB010000092.1:0-7801 GCA_036262855.1 Candidatus Limnocylindrales bacterium | reverse complement strand
GTCCATGTCCAGGGATGTGCGTCGGTCGGAGTGGGCGTGACCGGGACGACGGTTCGGAGCGGCGTCGGACGAGGGGTCGCCGTTGGCCTGGCGGTCGCAGGCTGCGTCGCGGTCGCCACTGCGGCCGGTGCCGGCGTCGGGCTCGGCTCCGCGTTCATGTTCTTGAAGCCCGCGCCCATCGCGAAGGCAAGGACCACGATCGCGACCATCGTCACGATCACGACCGGCGACGGGCCGCTCCCGCGACTGCCGACAGGCTGCAGGTCGCTGAGCCGCACGAGCCTGGTGCCGGGATCGACCTCGGCGTCGCCGGACGCGTCAGCGGCGGCGGACGGAGACGTGCCGAACCGCTCGCCGGAATCGGGGCGGCGGCGGGTGTCCATCAGGCGGCGGTGTGACGCCGAGCTGTGGCTGTTTGCTGCGCGAGCCGCGAGCGGGCGCTAGCTGCGCGGGCTTTTCGGGCTCTTCTGCTCCCAGAGCGAATCGACCTCGCGCTTGAGGTCCTCGATGCCCTCGAAGCTCTGGTACACGCTGGCGAACCGGATGTAGGCGATCTGGTCCAGGGCATGCAGCTTCTCCATCGCCAGCTGCCCGATCTTCGACGACGGCACCTCGCTGATGCCTTCGCCACGAAGCTGGGCCTCGATCTCGTCAGCGGCCTGCTCGGCCACGCCATCGGCGACGGGCCGGCGCGTCAGCGCCTTGCGGAGGCCGTTCGCGAGCTTGTCGCGATCGAACTCCTGGCGCACGCCGTCGCGCTTGACGACGATCAGGCGCGCCGCCTCGACGCGCTCGTAGGTCGTGAACCGGGTGGCGCAGGCGGCGCACTCCCGCCGCCGGCGGATGGTTGCGGACTCGTCGAGATCGCGCGAATCGACGACGCGGGTGTCTCGCTCCCCGCAGACGGGACATCGCACTGGTTGCGAACCTCCTCGCCACCACTACTGCTTGTGGTGTGCTCGGATCATACCACTAGATGTGGAGGGCCGATCTCACAGGCCCATCGTTGAAAGGCTGCCCACCCAGAGATTTGCCACACCGCTGTCCGACGAGCCGCCGCAGACAATCACGTCGCCGCGAGCGGCGAACGCGCCGAAGAACGCGGCGGTGTCCGGCGGAAGGACGTTGCGATACGACCAGGCATCCTCCCCATCGGCGGCGACCCAGGCATCCCCGCCCTGGTTGCCCATGAGGACGATGCCGCCGGCGGTCGAGAGTGCACCGATGACCGCGGCGCCCTCGCGGCTCGGTGGAATATCGAGCGTCGTTCCCGTCCACCGGCCCGCGTCGGCGGAGCGCCACACCGCCGGCCGGTACGTGTCGGATGCGGGATTAGCGCCGCCGAGAACATACCCGCTCGGACCGTTGACGAGGATGAGTCCGATCGCAGCTCCGGATCCGGAGACGCCCATCGAATCCCACTGCTGCCCGTCGGCAGAGGAGAGCACCCGCACCTCGTAGTTGCCCTCGGCGTCGCCGAAATCAGCGGCGAGGAGCCATCGGTCACCATCGGCGATCAGGCCCGCGAGGTGCGTGTTCTCATCGATGTCCGGCACGTCGGCGCGTTTCCACGTTCGCCCATCCGGCGAGGAGCGAATCTCCTCGAGCGGCGGATGTTCCGCATCGATCGGTGGCTTCGCGATCGTCGCGACGAAGCCAGCTCCGGTGGCCGCGAGCTCCGAGATGGTGCCGCCGACCGGGATGAGCCCCTTGGCGACGCCATGGTCGACCCAGTCGACGCCGTCCGAGGTGGACCACAGGCGCCAGACCGGAGCATCGGGTTCTCCGGTTGAGCCCACGAGCCAGAGGTCACCGTTGAAGAGCATCCCCGTCGAGATGCCGCGCGCGTGCGGGGGCAGCGGCACCTGCGCCCACGTCGCTCCGTCCCGCGACGTGAGGAGCGCGCTGCCTGGTCCGCCGTCGACGGCAAAGTCGTCGGCGAGGGCGACGAAGCCGGCGTCGAAGGCCCACACCTTCCGGATCTGGCTGGCGTTCGAGTCGAGGGGCACGTCCGCCGGCGCCCAGTCCCACGGCTCGTGGGCGACCTGCGTCGGCAGCACCGAAGGGGTCGGCCCCGCTGTCGGCGTGGCGGTCGGCGGAGGCTCGGACGCAGCTCCGGTCAGGATGGCGCCCGGCTTGGGATTTGCGAGCGCGAGCGCGACGAGCCCACCGACGACGATGACCGCCGCCAGCGCGCCCGCGATGGCGCCGCGCGGGATCCCGCCGCCCGATGAGCGGACGACGCTGAGCTCGACCAGCTCCGCTTCCCGGCCCACCGATTCGGGCGCGATTTCGGGCGCGGGCGGCCGATCACGGGGCCGGTCGCGGAGCGGTTGCGGGCGCCGGTTGTCGATCAGGAAGGCCCTCGATGCGGTGCCGGCTGCGGCAGTGACGCCGATCGACCGGCGCTATCGACCCTTGAGCTCCGCGAGCAGCGCCTTGCCGACCTCGAACAGGTCGCCGACGACGACCAGGTCGGCGAACTCGGCGATCGGCGCGTCGGGATCGCGGTTGACGCCGACGATCGTGCCGGCGGTCTGCATACCGACCTTGTGCTGGATCGCCCCGGAGATGCCCAGGGCGAGGTACAGCTGCGGCTTCACGATCTTGCCGGTCTGGCCGATCTGCTGGGCGTACGGGATCCAGCCCGAGTCGACCGCGGCTCGCGTGGCGCCGACGGCCCCGCCGAGTGCGGCGGCGATCTCGCGAACGAGCGCGAAGCCCTCCTCGCCGCCGACCCCGCGCCCGCCGGCGACGATGATCCGTGCCTCTTCGATCGGAAGCGCCGCTGCGGCTTCCTGGATTCGGTCGACGACCTTCACCGCGGGGAGCGACAGCTCGCCGCCCGGTACCGCGGCCTCCACGCTCCCCGCCGACGCCGCCGGCTCCGCGGTCACGACGTTCGGGCGCACGGTGACGATCCCCCACTCGCCGTCGGTGAACGACGAGGTCGTGTTGAGCTTGCCTCCGAACACGCTCATGGCGACCGACGGTCCGTGCTCCCAGTCGACCGCCGTCGCGTTGACGAGCGTCGGGCGTTGGAGCAGCGCGGCCAAGGTGCCGGCGACGTCCCGGCCGTCGGGTCCGGCACCCGTGAGCACGGCGACGGGCGGCTCCGGCGACGCGGCAAGGACAGCGGCGGCCCGCTGCGCCGCGATCGTGGCCCAGGCGTGGTCGGCGGCCGCAGGCTCGGCAACGGCGATCACGCGCGCGATGTACCCGGCGAGCTCCTTCGCCGCCTGGTCAGGCGACGATGCAACGAGGATGCCGACCGCCGACGCCCCCGCTTCATCGGCGAGGTTCCGCGCCAGCGTCGCGACCTCCGCGGACGACTTCGCCAGCGAGCCGTCGGCGTTCGTCTCCGCGATGACCCAGATCGTGCCGGCCATCAGATGAGCCTCCGGCTCTCGAGCAGCTCGACGATCGCCTTTGCGCCTTCGTCGGGCGTGCCGCGGACGACCTGGGTCGCGCCGCGGGCGGGCGGCTTCGTGGATCCGGTCACGCGGGTGCGGGCAACGGCGCCGCCGATCGATGCGGGATCGAGGCCGAGGTCGGCCAGCGACTTCGTCACGACTTCCTTCGATCGCGCGGCCATGATCCCCTTCAGCGAGGGGTACCGCGGCTCCCCGAGCAGCTGCGTCCCGACGATGAGCGCCGGCATCGGCGCCTCGAGCACGTCGAACCCCGTGGCAGAGATGCGGCGCACCCTGACGACGCCGCCGTCCACGTCCGGTTCGATCTTCGCGGCCGACGACATCAGCGGCAGCTGCAGCAGCGCAGCCAGCCCGGCGCCGACCACGCCACCCACCCCGTCCGAGGTGTCGAAGCCCGCGAGGACCAGGTCGTACTCGAGCGTCTTGAGCGCGGCCGCGAGGACCTGCATCGTGGACCAGTGGTCCGAGCCGGCCAGCGCGGGATCCGAGACGAGCACGCCTCGGTGGGCGCCCATGGCGAGGCCCTTGCGCATCGTCTCGACGCCGCCGGCGGGCGCCATCGCGAGCAGCGTCACCTCGCCGCCGAGCGCATCGGTCAGCTTGAGCGCGGCCTCGAGGGTGTACTCGTCGTTGCCGTTGATGACCGCCGGCGACGCCGCGCGGTCCAGGCGACCATCGGGACCCAGCCGTTCCGCGGCGGCAGCCGGGTCCGGCACGGGCTTGACGAGGACGACGATCTGCACGCGACAAGGGTAGCCGCCAACCGCGGCGGGGCGTCGCCCGTTCGAAGAGTCAGCCGCTGAACAGGTAGCTCTCGAGCGGCAGCGGGACGAACTCCAGCTTGATGTGGTCGGTGGGCAGCTGCGTGAAGTGCTCGACCTCGATCGTGTGGAGCCCGGCGCGAGGCCACTGGGTCACGTCGATGACCCGCACCGACGCGGCGTCGACCCAGTCATCGACGAGCAGGACCCCGTCGAGCCGGATGCGGACAGCGCCGGTGGCTTCGATCCGGATCGCGGACCACCAGCGCGCGAGGTCGAAGGTCCCGCGCCAGCGGACCGAGTACGTGGGGGTCGAATCGAGCCAGTAGCCGCCCGGGCCGCCCTCGGTTCGATCGACGTCGATGGCGCCATCGTTGCGGTCGAACAGCGGAGCTCCCTCGAACTCGCCGTTGTAGTACTCCCCGCAGAACGCGTTCGTCGCCGTGCCCGCGGCTTCGGCAACGGCGAGGTCCTCGGTGCACGTGTCGTCGCGGGCCTCGACCACGGACCCGCGGACGAATTGGCGCTTCTCGTACCCCTGGAAGTAGATCGGGATCGACTGCGCGATGGCCGAGCCCTGGACCTGCCGAGCGAAGTGCAGGTGTGCCTGGCAGTTCGTGAAGCCCGTATCCCCGGACCTGCCGATCACCTGCCCGGCGCGCACGACGTCGCCCACGCGGACGCTCACCGTCGACAGGTGCCCGTACGTCGTCGCACTGCCATCGGCGTGGTAGATCGTCACGAGGTTGGCGAAGTTCCGAGCCTCGATCCCGCCGCATTGCTTGTTGCCGGTCCGCGTGAACGCCACGACACCCGAGGCGGCAGCGACGACGGGGGTCCGCATCGGGAGCGCGAAGTCATAGGCGTAGCGCGCCTGACCCTTGTGGCTGTATCCCGTGTGCCAGCCCTGCCGCACGGCAACGGCGCGCCCCGGCAGGAACGGCAGCCGGTAGCCGGATGGGGCGCCGCGGTGCATCTGCCGCGGACTGTCCGAGGCTTCCGGCACGGCGGCGTGAACCGGGGCGGCGGCGTGCGCCGGCGCGGCCGCGATGAGGGCCACCGCAACCGCGATGAAGGACAGCCATCGCCGTGGACGGCGCGCGCGACCTGGCAAAGGGTCTCCGAGGGACACGGTGCAGGGGCAGGAACGGGTGAGCCGTGCTGCCCCTCGACGCTATCGGCGCCGCGCGCCGCGTGTCCCGCGCCCGAATGGGCTACCGGGTCCTGGTCCGGTGGTCACTCCGTGCGTGGCTGTTGCCGCCACGCACCATCAAGACGGCTTGCCGAGGAGGCTGCGGGCGATCACGAGGCGCTGCACCTGCTGCGTGCCCTCGTACAGCTGGGTGATCTTGGCGTCGCGCATCATGCGCTCGACCGGGTAGTCGTCCGTGTAGCCGTAGCCGCCGAGCACCTGCACGGCATCGATCGTCACCGCCATCGCCGTGTCGCCCGCAACGAGCTTCGACGCGGACGCCCACCGAGCAGCGTCGGGCGCGCCGTGCTCGATCTCGGTCGCGGCCTTGTACGTCAGCTGGCGCGCGGCCTCGGTCCGTGAGTCCATGTCGGCGAGCATGGCCTGGATCATCTGGAGCTCGCCGATCCGCTGGCCGAACTGCTTCCGGGTCTTCGCATAGTCGACCGCGACATCGAGCGCGCCCTGGGCGATGCCCACCGCCTGGGCTGCGATTGCCGGGCGTGATCGATCGAAGGTGCCCATGGCGAGCTTCCAGCCGTCGCCTTCCTGGCCGATCAGGTTGGCCGCCGGGACGCGCATCTTGTCGAAGGTCAGCTCTGCGGTCGGGCTGCCGCGGATGCCGAGCTTGTGCTCGAGACGGCTCACCGAGAACCCCTCGGTCGGCGTCTCCACGGCGAAGCACGAGAGGCGCTTGTGCCGCGGCGCGTCCGGGTCCGTCACCGCGAACACCGAGATCACCCCGGCAACGGAACCGTGCGTGATGAAGCGCTTGCCGCCGTCGATCACGTACGCATCGCCGTCACGGACGGCTCGCGTGCGGGTCGCGGCTGCGTCGGAGCCCGCTTCGGGCTCCGTCAGCGCGAACGCCGCGAGCTTCTCGCCGCTCGCGAGCGCCGGCAGCAAGCGGGCCTTCTGCTCCTCCGAGCCGCCGAGGAGGATCGGGAGCGCGCCGAGGCCCTGCACGGTCAGGATGAGGCTGGATGTGGTGCACGCTCGCGCGATCTCCTCGACCGCGATGCATTGCGTCAGGAGGTCCGCCCCGATGCCGCCGTACGCCTCCGGGAATGGGAGTGCGAGCACGTCGTGGGCGACCAGCAGCTGCCGGATGTCCTCGGGGAACTCCCCGGACCGGTCGATCTCCGCGGCGCGCGGCGCGATCTTCTCCTGCGCCAGCTCGTGCAGGGTGTCGCGCAGGAGCAGCTGCTCCTCTGTCAGGCGGTAGCCAATGCCGGCTGCGTCGGTCACGCCGGAATCGTAGCGGTGTCCTCCCGAACCGGTACGTACCGCTGGCCCGATCGGGTCATTCGAATGTCGACGGGCCTTCGGTAGGCTCGGCGAGTCGAACGTCACTGCACGACCGGGGGGTCATTGCGCGTGAGGTCCAGGTCGCGGACACGAGCGCGGCGCCGATTCGCGGGTGCCGCGATCTTCGCGTTCCTCCCAATCGTCGTCGCCCTTGCGTCGGCACCAGCGGTGCTGGCCGTGCAGAAGGTCGTTGTCGCACCTTCGAACGGTGTCGTCGGCGCCACGGTGAAGGCGACCGCCTCCGGGTTTCCGCTCGGCACCGTCGAGTTCTGGTGGGACGGCACGGATCTGCTGGGGACGGCCGTCGTGGTCGATTCCCATGCCGTCAGCCTCACGTTCCAGATCCCGACCGGGGCGTCGCTCGGGCTCCACAACCTCCGCGCGTGCGTCGGCGTTGGATGTCCGACGACAGGAACGTTCGACGACACGAAGGTCACGGTCGTCGCGCCGACTCCGCCGCCCCCGACGCCGACCCCGGTGCCCACGCCGACCCCATTCCCCACGGTGCCCCCGACGCCGGCGCCGACGGTCGCGCCAACCCCCACGCCTCCCGGCCAGACGCCCGGTCCGACGCCGCGGCCGACTCCCATCCCGACTCCCACGCCGACGCTCCGGCCAGGCCAGACGCCCAACTCCACGCCCGTCCCGACGCTGCCGAGTGGCAGCCCGGCGCCCGCCGGATCCGATGCAGTGCCATCGGAATCAGCGCTTCCCGGGTCGCCGGCCGCGTCGCCCGGTTGGTCGCCCGTTGCATCTGCGATCGCAGGCGCGACTGCGGGGGTCGTCGTCCCTGGCGGCGAGGCGACCTCCGCTCCGGGCTCCGGGCAACCCGCCACCGGCCCCACCGCGGATGCCGGTCCTCCGGTCCTGCCGATCGGCATCGGCGCGGCCGGCGCCGTGGCCCTGCTCAGCGTGTTCCTCACCCTCCGTCGTCGGCGGCCATCACCCAGCTCCGCCGCTGCGACCGCTTCGCAGGTGCCGTCCACTGCGCTCCCGACGTCATGGGCCGTGCCCGCCGACGAACCCGAACCGGCACCGGCGCCGCTCGCCGCAACCGAATCACCGACAGCCGCGCCCGCAGCCGCATCGCAGCCAGCATCGGCGTG
>DATAIB010000091.1:0-3518 GCA_036262855.1 Candidatus Limnocylindrales bacterium | reverse complement strand
CGACTTCGTGGCGCGGATCGCCCCGATCGCGCCCTTCTCGGCCTCCCAGCGCTGCTTCATCGCGCCGGCTTCCTCGGCGATCTCGGCGAGCTCCTTCTCGAGCACGGCGAGCCGCGTCTTCGACGCGTCGTCGGTCTCCTTGCGGAGCGCCTCGCGCTCGATCTCGAGCTGGATCCGGCGCCGCTCGAGCTCGTCGAGCTCGATCGGCATGGAGTCGATCTCCATGCGGAGCCGCGACGCGGCCTCGTCGACGAGGTCGATCGCCTTGTCCGGGAGGAACCGCTCCGTGATGTACCGATCCGAGAGCGTCGCCGCGGCCACGAGCGCGGAATCCGTGATCCGCACGCCGTGGTGGACCTCGTAGCGCTCGCGCAGGCCGCGCAGGATCGAGATCGTCTCCTCGACCGTCGGCTGGTCGACGAACACCTGCTGGAAACGCCGCTCGAGCGCCGCATCCTTCTCGATGTGCTTGCGGTATTCGTCGAGCGTCGTGGCGCCGATCGTGTGGAGCTCGCCGCGCGCGAGCATCGGCTTGAGCAGGTTCGAGGCGTCCATCGCGCCCTCGGCGGCGCCCGCGCCGACGACGGTGTGCAGCTCGTCGATGAACAGGATGATCGCGCCGTCGGAGTCCTTGATCTCCTTGAGGACTGCCTTGAGGCGCTCCTCGAACTCGCCACGGAACTTCGCGCCGGCAATCAGCGCGCCGAGGTCCAGCGCGACGACCTTCTTGTCCTTGAGCGTCTCCGGGACGTCGCCGCGCACGATGCGCTGTGCCAACCCCTCGACGATTGCCGTCTTGCCCACGCCCGGCTCGCCGATCAGGACCGGGTTGTTCTTGGTTCGCCGCGAGAGGACCTGCATGACGCGGCGGACCTCGTCGTCACGCCCCACGACGGGATCGAGCTTGCCGGCGCGTGCCTCCGCGGTGAGGTCGCGCCCGTACTTCTCGAGCGCCTGGTAGGTGCCCTCGGGATTGGGTGATGTCACGCGCTGGCCGCCGCGAACGGACTGCAGCGCGGTGAGCAGCTGCTCCTTGCCGGCGCCGTGGCGCTCGAGGAGCTTCTGGCCCTCGCCCCCGACCTCGGCCGCGCCGAGCAGCAGGTGCTCGGTGGAGGTGTACTCGTCACCGAGGCGCTTGGCCTCCTCCTGCGCCCGGTCGATGATGCGCTTGGCGCGCGCGTCGAGGCGCAGGTCGCCGCCCTGGATGCGGGCGCGCTTGGCGAGGATCGCGGCGAGCTCGCCGCGGAATCCGGGCAGGTCCACGCCAAGCCGGCGCAGGGTCTCCGCGGGCACGCCGTCGTCCGGCTCGATCAGCGCGGACAGCAGGTGCTCCGCGTCGAGCACGGGGCTCTCGAGTCGCTGCGCGAGGTTCTGGGCGGCCACGATGGCCTCCTGGGCCTTCTCGGTGAATCGGTCGAGTTGCATTGGACGTTCCTTACCCCCGCGGGTCGGGCTGGTCGATGAGCTGGACGAGCGACGCGGCCGCGGCCCGCGCCTCGTCGGAAAGATCGGTTGGCAGGACGACACGAATGCGGACCAGCAGGTCCCCCGTTCCGTCGCCCTTGAACCTGGGCATCCCCTGGCCCTTGAGCCGGATCACGCGCCCGGCCTGCGTGCCGGCCGGGACCTTCAGGAGCACGCGGCCCTTGAGCGTCGAGACGGGAATCTCGCCGCCGAGCAGGGCCTCGCCCAGCGTCACCGGCAGCTCGCGCTCGAGGTCATCGCCGCGGCGCGTGAACACCTTGTGCGGCTTGAGCTTCGTGACCACGACCAGGTCGCGGCCCCCCGGTGCCTTGCCGGTGAGCTTGATCCGGCTGCCATCCCCGGCGCCCCGCGGGATCGTGACCTCGAGTCGCTTGCCGTCGATCTCGACGATGCGGCTCGTGCCGTGGAACGACTCCTCGAGGGAGATGTCCGCGGTCACCTCGACCGGCGGCATCGCCGCGGACCGTGCGCCGCTCCCGTTGCGCGTCGCGCCCCCTGCCCCAGTTGCGCCGGCCATCCCGAGCCGGGACAGCAGCTCCTCCATCGATTCGTTGCCGCCCATGCCGCCGCCCATCCGGGCGCCCGCGCCACCCTGACCGCCGAAGCGCTCCGGCTCGCCGGCCGCGGCGTTCTCGTCGCCGAACATCATCCGGAAGAAGTCGGAGAAGCCTGCGGCACCCGCGCCACCGCCGGTCGTGCGGAACTCATAGCGAACGCCGCCCGAGCTGCCGGAGCGGCGCGTCGAGCCGCCACCCCCGGCCCAACCCGCGAACGGGTTCTGGCCACCGAAGGGGTCGGCGCCGCCGGCGGCCGCGCCGGCTCGCGAGTACGCCTCCCAGTCCCTGCCGAACTGGTCGTACTTCGAGCGCTTCGCGGGATCCGAGAGGACCGCGTTGGCCTCGTTGATGGCCTTGAACCGCGCCTCGGCGCTCTTGTCGCCGGGGTGCTTGTCCGGATGGGAATCGCGGGCAAGCTTGCGGAAGGCCTTCTTGATCTCGGCCTGGGTCGCGGTCCTCGAGACCCCGAGGGTCTTGTAGTAGTCCTGGAACTCCGGGGTGGCCATCGGCCCTCCCTTACCCCTGGACGACCACGGCCGGCTGGTCCGGCGGGAAGTTCGGCCGCCTGATCGCCGTCTCGCTCTCGGGCGTCGTGTCGCGCTCGTTGTTGCGAGCTGGCGCCTGGGGCGCCGCCGGCAGCGGCTTGGGCCGCCGCCGGAGGGCTGTCTCCAGGACCTGGTTCATCGACTCGACGGGCACGAGCTTGAGGCCCTTGCGGATCTCCTCGGGGATATCGCGAAGGTCCTTCTCGTTCTTCTTGGGGAACATCACGACCTTGGCACCCGCGAGGTGCGCGGCGAGCATCTTCGACTTGAGCCCGCCGATCGGCAGGACGCGTCCCCGAAGGGTGATCTCGCCCGTCATCGCCAGGTCCTTGCGGACCGGGATGCCGGTGAAGGCCGAGACCATGGCGGTGGCCATCGTGATCCCGGCGGACGGGCCGTCCTTCGGGATGCCGCCGGCCGGCACGTGGATGTGAAGCGTCTGCTTCTCGAACATCTCGCGCGGGATGCCGAGCTCCGCAGCATGGCTGCGGATCCACGACAGGCCGGCGCGCGCCGACTCGCGCATGACCTCGCCCAGCTGGCCGGTGAGGATGAAGTCCTCCTTGCCGTCCATCCGGGTGACCTCGATCGGGATGACGTCGCCACCCACCTCGGTGACCACGAGGCCCGTGGCCGAGCCCGTCTGGTCCTCCGGCTCCAGCTCGCCGTACTCGAACCGCGGCGGCCCGAGGTACTCCATCACCTTCTTCGAGTCGACGATGGTCTTGCGCTTGCGGCCCTCGGCCACCGTGCGGGCGACCTTGCGCATGACGTTCGCGATCTCGCGCTCGAGGTTCCGGACGCCGGCCTCCTTGGTGTAGGCCTGCACGAGCAGGGTCATCGCCTCGTCGGTGATCGCGACGTTGGACGGCTTGAGGCCGTGGTTCTCCATCTGCTTGGGGATGAGGAACCGCTTGCCGATCTCGATCTT
>DATAIB010000090.1:0-15658 GCA_036262855.1 Candidatus Limnocylindrales bacterium | reverse complement strand
CTCGCCGACCTGTACCCGTGGCCGTTCCGGCCGACCGCGCTCGGCATGGACGGCGACCTCGGCAGCCGTGCGTCATGGCCGGGCCTGGTGCAGGTGGAGGGCGCCGCGCCGCCGGACGTCGCGTCCGAGCTCGTGGAGGCTGGCCGGCACGCACACGCGCCGTATTCGGGTGCACCGAGCGCCGCGGTGCTGCTGACCCGGGACGGCCGCCGGTTCAGCGCCGGATGCGTCGAGAGCGTGGCGTTCAACCCGTCGATCAGCGCGCTCCAGGCGGCGCTCGTCGAAGTCGCGGCCGCAGGGATCGACGCCACGGAGATCGCCGAGGGCTGGCTCGGGGCGAGCACGGACGGCGCCGTCGATCCCGAGCCTAACTTCCGTGCGCTGCTCCGGGCGGTCGCGCCGGACGCGTCCGTCGGCGTCGTGCGCTGGCGCACGGGCGCCTGACGGGCTCGAGGAGCAGGCGCGTGGTCGATCGTTCGAATTGGTGGACGTCGCTACCGGCCGATGTCGCCGGCGACCTCGCCGAGGTCTGGGTCGCCGTCGGGTTGCCCGGGTTCAGCGGCGACGCAAAGGCCAGCCGAGGCGCTTTGCTGGACGAGCGGTTCGGCGCCGATGGCTGGCGCCTCAGCCACGTCGTCCGCGGCCAGG
The DNA here is from genome assembly GCA_036262855.1 of Candidatus Limnocylindrales bacterium. Classification (GTDB taxonomy): domain Bacteria; phylum Chloroflexota; class Limnocylindria; order Limnocylindrales; family CSP1-4; genus UBA5189. The sequence goes on along the minus strand of DATAIB010000090.1, from coordinate 15,010 downwards.
TGGTCTCGCCCACAGAGGCGATCGCCGAGTACGAGGCCGCCTACGACGCGTTCCTGCGCGCGCGACGGCCGCTGGTCCGGTTCCTCGTCGAGGCCTGCGGCAACGTCTACGACAACGCCGTGTCGAACGTGTGGGATGACGACTACCTGCAGCCGCACACGACGTCGAACCACTACCAGGACATCTCCGTCCGGAACGTGATCGCCGGGCTCGTCGGCGACCCGGCGTGGCCTGAGGTCACGGCCACAGCCCGCGAGGAGGTCGAGCTGCTCGACTTCGGGACCGGCCGGCGCGAACGTGCGCCGCGCGCATCCGGGTTCCACGGCGACGGCCTGCTCCAGATCCGCGAGCCGGATTCGCCCGGGTTCATGCTCAGCCCGGCGGTCGTGCCCGTCCACGATCCGGCCCTCATCACGACGCTCCCGAACCGGCTCGAGTGGTACCACCATGAGGGCATCGGGCACCTGTCGGTCGAGGCGTTCTGGCAGATGAGCAAGGTCGTCGAAGTCCGCTACGACCGGTTCCTCGCCGCGGGCGCCCAGCGCGCCGACCCGCTCGCCGGGCTCTGAGTCCCGGGCCCGCAGGCACATGACCGAGCTCGAGCGCGCCTCCGACACGCTGCTCATGGGGACGATCAGCCTCGATCACTACCTTGCGAGCGGCGACGTCCTCCCGGGCGGCGGCGTGCTGAACATGGCCTGGAACTGGCAGCTGCTCGGACGGCCGTTCGAGCTCCTGACGCGCGTCGGCGCCGAGGACGGCGGTCCGATCACGGCGTTCCTCGAGCGCCACGCGATCCCGACCGTCTCGCCAGGCGAGGTGGTCGCTCCAGGCCGCTCCAGCGCGATCGACATCGAGATCCTGCCCGACCGCCAGCCGCACATGGACAACTTCATCGGTGGCGTCTGGGACGACTACGCGCTCACCACGCGCGAGCGGCTCTCGCTCCGCGCCGCACAGCGCTTCCATACCGTGCTGGTTGAGGGCGCGATCGCGGAGCTCGGCCGGCTCGGCGACGCCGGGCTGCTGCGCGGGATCGAGGTGTCGGCGGACTTCCTCGGCTTCCGGCACTACACCGTCGAGCGACTGGCCGACACGATGCGCCACGTCGACCTCGGGATCATCGGCTGGCCCGGCGCCGAGGACGACCCGACGGTCAATGGGTTTCGCCGTGTCGCGACCGAGATGGGCAAGCTGCTCGTCGTCACGATGGGCTCCCGCGCCGTCCGCGTTTTCGACGGGCGGGCGGAGGCCATGATCCGTGATCGGCGATACCCGGTCGGGGCGGTTCCCGTCGCCGGCACGACCCTCGGCTGCGGTGACGCGTTCATCGCCTGGTTCCTCGATGCGTGGTGGCGCACGCGCGACCTCGACGAAGCGGTCGCGCAGGGCATGATTGGCGGCGCACGAACCACCGCGTGGCCGCGGCCACTCCCCGACGACGCCTACGACCTCCAGCCATCTCACGAAGGAGCGACCTGATGCCGCAGATCCACCTGCACGCCGAGCCCGGCGACTACGCCCCGACCGTGATCATCCCCGGCGACCCGATCAGAGCGACGAAGATCGCGGCGCGCTTCGACGGCGGCCTCGAGAACACCCGCCAGGTCAACGCCAACCGGGGCCTCGTCGGCTACACGGGCACGGTCGACGGGACGCCGGTCTCGGTGCAGGTGACGATGATGGGCTCGCCGACGACCGGGATCGTGGTCGAGGAGCTCCTCATGCTCGGCGCCAAGACGCTGATCCGTGTCGGCACGACCGGCGCATTCGGGGCGGCCGAGATCGGTGACGTCATCGTCGCGATGGCCGCGGCCGGGCACACCGGGCATGCAGCAGCGATCGGCGGCGGGGAGCCGACGGCACCCACGGCCGACCTCGAGGTCGTGCTCGCGCTTCGCGACGCTGCCGTGGCTGCCGGCCTGACGACGCATGTGGGCCCGATCGTGACCGGCGACACGTTCTACGACCCCACCCCGGTCCACCGCTGGGGGCGTCGCGGCTACCTGTCGGTCGAGATGGAGACCGCCACGCTGTTCCTGCTGGCGATGCGCGAGCGCGCGAAGGGCCGGAACGTGAGGGCCGGCTCAATCCTGACCGTCTCGGACGTCCTGTTCGATCCCGACGACGAGGTCAACGCCGCCCGCTCCGGCGGCAAGGCGTTCTTCCGCCCGCCGGAGGACGAAGTGAACCGCCGGGTGGACATGACGATCGGCGCCGCTCTCGCGGCAGCGGCGGCACTGGGCCGGGAGTAGCGGGAGCCCAGCGGGGCTACTCCACGAAGGAGAGGCCGCGCTCGAAGTCCGCGATCAGGTCGGCGATGTCCTCGCACCCGACCGAGACGCGGATGAGGCCGTCGCGCTTGGGCTGCGGGTACACGAGCGTGAACAGGTCGCCGAGGCTCACGCCGACGTCGCACAGGGCGAGGTTGTCCGTGAAGGCCGTCATGGCGGGAATGCCGCCGTGCATCCGGAAGCTGAGCATCGGGCCACCCGGGCCGGCGATGAGCCGCGATGCCACCCCGTGGTCCGGATGCGATTCGAGGCCCGGGTAGCGCACCCACTCGACCTTCGGCTGCGCCTCCAGCCACCGTGCCAGCTGCACCGCGTTCTCGGAGGACTGCCGTGACCGCAGCGGGAGCGAGCGCACGCCGCGCAGCACGAGCCAGCTTGCGAACGGGCTTGCGGCCTGACCGAGCGTGTCGACTTGCTTGCGGATCGGGATGAGCAGCGCCTTCGAGCCCGTGACCGCGCCGGCGACCGTGTCGCCGTGGCCGGACAGCCACTTCGTCGCGGCGTGGACGACGAGATCGGCGCCATGCTCGATCGGCCGGAGCAGGAACGGCGCCAGGAACGTGTTGTCGGCGACAACGATCAGCCCGTGCCGGTGCCCGAGCGCCGCCAGCGCATCGATGTCGGCGACCCGCAGGCGCGGGTTCGTGGCGGTCTCGAAGAACAGCACCTTCGTCTGCGGCGTGATCGCGGCCTCGACCGCGGCGAGATCCGTCATGTCGACCGGGGTGACCCCGATCCCCCGGCGCGGGAAGTCCTCCTCGAGCAGGATGCGGGTGATGATGAACAGCTCGTCCCCGACGACCACGTGGTCGCCGCTCCCGAGATGCGCGAGCAGCGTCGACGACACGCAGGCCATGCCGGACGACGCGACGATCGCGTCCTCCGCGCCGTCGAGCGAGGCGAGCTTCTCCTCGAGCGCCCGGGTGGTCGGGTTGCCGGTGCGGGAGTAGAAGTAGGCGGTCGGATCGCCGGCCATCGCCGCGTCGACCGCGGCCTCCTTCTCCGCCGCGGTGTCGAAGGCGAACGTCGCCGTCGCGTAGATCGGCGTGTTGTGCGCGTGGGTGATCGGCTCCGGCGCCTCGCCGGCGTGGATCGCGCGGGTGGCGAAGCCGTCGCCGTGGGTGCGGGTGCGTGCCATCCGCGAGCCCTCAGCGCCAGAGCAGGAGGCCGACGACGATCGCCGCGACCCCCGCGATCATGATCGCGCCGGCCTGGCGCGCCTGCGTTCGCAGGATGTCCATCGCGACCGACGCGCCGGTCGTCCCGGAATCGCGAAGCCCGCCGCGCCACGATTCGTAGCGCGCGACGTTCGCGTCCTGGGCCTTCAGGGCCTGGTAGCGGGCCCAGGGGCCGCGGAAGCGCACGTACCCTGCGGCCGCTACGACCGCGCCGACCGCCATCACGATGAGCCCGGTCACGCGCCAGCGCCCCCGTCGAGGCGCGAACGGAGGGCCGCCTGCGCAACCGCGGCATTCGCCTGGCCCCGCGTGGCCTTCATGACCTGGCCGAGGAGGAACCCGATCGCCTGCGCCTTGCCGGCTCGGTAGTCCGCAACCGGCCCGGGATTGGCCGCCAGCACCTCGTCGACGATCTTCCCCAGCGCGTCGGCATCGGAGATCTGCGCCAGCCCGAGCCGAGCGACCGCGGCCTCGACCGTCTCGCCGCTCTCCACGTGCGCTTCGAGGACCTTCTGCGCCGACGCTCGGTTGATCGAACCGGCGGCCACGCGGCCGATCAGGTCCGCGAGCTGTCCTGGGTCGACCGAGATCGGATCCGTGGCGGCATTGCGGAGCCGCAGGTAGTCGCCGGTGACCCAGTTCGCGACCGGCTTCGGCTCGAGGGAGGGTCCGGCATTCAGCGTCGCCTCGAACAGGCGCCCCGCCTCGGCATCTGCCGTGAGGACTGCGGCGTCGTAGGCCGACAGGCCGAGCGCTGCCTGGTATCGGACCCGCCGTTCGGCCGGCAGCTCCGGGAGGTCGCTGCGGATGCCCGCAAGCCACGTGCCGTCGACACGCAACGGCGGCAGGTCCGGTTCGGGGAAGTACCGGTAGTCGTCCGAGGTTTCCTTCGAGCGCATGTGGTACGTCTCGCCGCGATCATCGGACCAGCCGCGGGTCTCCATGCGCAGCGGCGCACCGGCGTCGAGCGCTGCGGCCTGCCGTTCGATCTCGAACGTGATCGCCCGCTCCACGGAGCGGAACGAGTTCATGTTCTTGACCTCGACGCGGGTCCCGAAGGCCTCCGTGCCGCGCGGCCGGAGGGAGACGTTGGCTTCGACGCGCATCTGCCCGCGCTCCATGTCCGCATCCGATGCGCCGATCGTGCGAAGCAGCAGCTGCAGCTCCTCGGCGTAGCGCCGGGCCTGCTCGGCGGTCCGGATGTCCGGGTCGGTGACGATCTCCATGAGCGGGGCGCCGGAGCGGTTGAAGTCGACGAGGCTGACGCGCTCGCCCGACTCCGTCTCGTGATGGACGAGCTTGGCGGTGTCCTCCTCGAGGTGGGCGCGCGTGATCCCGACCGTGAACGGGCCCTCGCTCGTCTCGAACGTGAGGCGCCCGGCCGCGGCGAGCGGCAGGTCGTACTGGCTGATCTGGTAGCCCTTCGGCAGGTCCGGGTAGAAGTAGTTCTTGCGGTCCCATCGGGTCGCGTCGGGCGTCGTGGCGCCGATGGCGGCGCCGGCGGCCAGGACGTGCTCAACGGCCCGCTTGTTGATCACCGGCAGCGCACCCGGGAGGCCAAGGCAGACCGGACAGACGTGACTGTTCGGGCGGGCGCCGTCGTACGCCGTCGAGCACGAGCAGAACATCTTCGAGGCCGTCTTGAGCTGGCAGTGGACCTCGATGCCGATGACGGCCTCGTACCGCTCGAGGGCGGCGTTGGCGGCGGCGTTCGCGGCGCTTGCGGGCGGTGCGGACATCGCCCGGGAGTGTCGCACAGCGCCGGGGTCAGACGGCGGCGGCGGACTCCGGCGTGGCTTGCGGCGGCGTTTCCGGTACCGGTTCGGGGCGCGTCTCGCCGCGGCGGACCTGCATCGCGTGCGACATGACCTGGCCGCGATCATCCGGGCCGAGCCCGGTCGTCCACCACTCGAAGCGGAGCCGCTCGCGGTCGAGGTCGACGAGGCCGTACCCGTGCGAATCGAGGTCCACGTAGTGCATGTGCGGCATGCCCTCGAGGATCGCCCGCTCGATCGCCAGCGACTCGCTGCGAATGGCCCAGCCCATCTTGTCGTCGAGGTTCTGCGAGGTCAGGCTCGTGTTCACGAACTCCGCCGCGACCGGCGGCATGGTGTGGTCCTCGGCCAGCTCCGTGGCAAGCCCGACATGGACGTCGCCGCTCAGGACGACGACGTTCTGGGGATCCAGCTCGCCGATGAACCGGATGAGCTCGCGCCGCTCCTCGGGATAGCCGTCCCACTGGTCCCAGTCCGGCCCGGTGCCGTCGCTGTCGATCAGCTTCACCTTCACGAGCGCCTTGCGGACGTGCTCAGGAAGCTCGTCGTTCCAGGTCCGCGCCATGACCGACGGGTTGCCCAGGATCCGCCAGTGGGCATCCGAGCCGGCGAGCGACGACAGCAGCCATGCCTTCTGGTGTGGCCCCAGGTTCGTGCGGCCCTGGCGGGACAGCGCGGGCGGCGGAACCGGTTCGTCGCGCATCGTCCGCGTGTCGAGCAGGAAGATCTCCGCCAGATCGCCGATACGCGCCGATCGGTAAACCCGCGCGGGGTTGGCCGGCTCCGGCCGCCGCACCGGCTGCCACTCCTCGCGAGCTCGGAACGCAGCCGCCTTCCGCTCCGACCACGGTCCGTCGCGATCCTCCTTGTGCTCCGTGGCCCCGTCGCGCCAGGCGCCGTCGGCGAACTCGTGGTCGTCGACCGTGCCGATGAATGGATGCGCCGCCGCGACCGCCTGCACGTCCGGATCGAGCCGGTACTGGGCGTACCGGGTCCGGTAGTCCTCCAGGGTCCGGCACTCGTGCAGCGGATCGAACGGCCGGCCGATGTCCTTCGAGGGCGTCTGGCTTGCCGGCGGGTTTTGCGACGCCTCGTAGATCCAGTCGCCCAGATGGAGGACGAAGGCGATGTCGTCGCGCTCGGCCAGCCGGGCATAGGCGTTGAAATGCCCGGCGTTGTACTTGGCGCAGCTCACCTGCGCGAACCGGGTGCGCCCGACATCGCCGTCGGGCAGGGTCCGCGTCCGGCCCGTGCGCGAGCGCTCGCCGTCGACCTCGAACTCGTACGTGTACGCGGTGTTCGGTCGCAGGCCACCGACGTCGACGGAGACGGTCCAGTCGGCCTCCGGCCGCGCGAGCGTCTGGCCGTGCCCGGCGGGTCGGCCCCCATCGGCCTCGAAGAGACGCCAGCGAACGGCGACCGGGGCGTCGCCGGCGGCGTCGCTGACGCGCGTCCAGATCACCACGCGATTGGTCGTCGGGTCGCCGCTCGCGACGCCGTGCCGGAACGTGCCCGCCGTCATGCGAGCGACAGCGATTCCGGGGCCGCCGCCTCATGGATCGCCCGCGCCGCGCGCAATCCGGATTCGAGCGAGCCCTGGATCCACGCGTGGTAGAGCGAGCAGTGCTCACCGGCGAACAGGATGCGGCCCTCGGGCCGCACGATGTCCGCCTGGAGCTGGGACTGCTGGCCGGCCTCGAACATCGCGAACGCGCCGTTCGCGAAGCGGTCGTTGTACCAGGCGTAGGAGGCACCGACCTCGTACACCTCGCGGATCCGCGGATGGATCGTCGCGACGTCGTCGAGGGCCTCCTCGAGCCGCGTCTCCTCGTCCATGGCGCCCCAGCGCGCCGCGTCCTGGTCCCACGTGTAGCTCGCCAGGAGCACACCGCGCGAGGTGGTCGGGTCCGGCGTGGGGTAGTTCATCCGTCGGATCGGCAGGTCCGTGACCGTCGCGCCGGCGAAGATCCCGTCCTCCTGCTCCCAGATGCGCTCGCGGACCTGGAACAGGATCTTGGTGGACGCCGCGTAGCCGAGCTGGCGGATCGCCCGTTGCTTGTCGCGCGAGAAGGGCGTCATGACCTCGACGGTGCGCAGCACCGAGAACGGCAGGGTGACGATCGCATAGTCGCCCGTGACCGAGTACCGCCCTGCCTCGGTCTTGACGTGGACGGTGACGGAATCCGTGTCCTGGTCGATCGCGTGGACCTCCGTCCCGAACCGGACGGCGTCCGGCATGGCCCGGTAGAACGCGTTCGGCAGGTTGTCCATCCCGCCCACGATCTCCTGCATGTCTTCGTACGCCCTGCCGAAGTCCTCGCGGAACTCCTCCATCACGGCGTTGTTCAGGCCGGACTCGACGAAGTTCATGACGCCGTACATCTCGATGGCGCCCTCGGAGAACCCTCGCACCTCGAGGAACTCCCGGATCGTGTACCCGTCGTATTCGCGGCGGATCCGCTCCCAGCCGGCGCGCTCGTCGGCGGCGATCCAGGCGCGAAGCTCCTCGGTGGCACGCTCCCACAGCGCGGAGGCCGAGTGCCCTCGCTCCGCGTCGGCGACGTCGAAGCCGAGCTCGTCGGGGTTGATCCCGGCTTCGGCCGCCGTGATCCGGCGTCCGCCAACGTGGACGAGGCCCTTCGGGTTGCCCATCACGAACGGGCGCAGCTGCAGCCCGAAGTGGTCGACGTAGCCGAGCGTCAGGTCGTGCACCCGCGGGATGCGCATCGCCCCCGCCTCGGCGTAGAGGCCCGGCGCGAAGGTCCGCAGCGTATGGACCCGGCCGCCGACCCGGTTCTGCGCCTCGAGGACGATCGGCTCGTGGCCGGCCCTCGCGAGCTCGTAGGCGGCGACGAGGCCGGCCATGCCGGCACCGATGACGATGACCCGTTTCCCCGGCTGGTCACGCCGTTCGAATGGCTGCATGGGCGCAGTGTGCCCGACGCGCCGCCCCCGGGACGGGCCCGGTCAGCGGGTCAGGAGTGGTACGTGCCGGTCGCCTCGAGGAGGAGCTTGCCTGCCGTGGCCTTGAGCTTGTGGCAGGTGAACGAGCCCTGGACCTTGGTCCCGACCTCCGCCATGCCGATCGTGCACTCTCCTGCCTTCGAGGTGAAGGTCAACGGGGCGCCATTGACGACGACACCCACGGTCAGCACGAGCGTGTCGTCCGTGACGCGCGTGCCGCGATCGAGCGGACCTGCGATGGAGAGCGTGGTCTGCTGGCCGTCGGCCCAGCTCAACGCGACCATTCCACCGCCCACCTGCTGGCCGCCGGCGAGCCCGGACAAGGTGAACGTCCCGGTTGCCCCGCCGGTCAAGGTGATGGATGCATCGCCCGAGGGCGGGAGGATCGTGGGCGCCGCGCTCGGGCCCTTCGTGGGCGTGGCCGCGGTGGCAGCGGGCGACGCGCCGCCGCTCGTCAGCAGCACGATCCCGACGACGATGACGACGGCGAAGCCCGCGCCCGCGGCAACTCCCGACGTGCGGAACGTCTGGACGACGCGAGCCAGGATGGGGCGCGCGCCCTGGAGCCGCGCGAGGGGATTCACTCGAGGCGACGCTTCGTCCTCGGGGATCGGGAGCGCGTCGGGACCGTCGGGAGCTTCGGGTGTGTCGGCGGCGGGTGGCGCGCCGACGGGTCGGGCGGCGTCCGCACCGGCGGGCGGCGCGGCGATCGCGGCTGTCGAAGGGTCGGTGCTTGGGTCGGTGGCACCCTCGTCCTCCATGCCGGTGCCGCCATACGCGGCGAGCGGCATGTCATCGAGGGACTTCGGTGGTGTCGGAGGTGTCGGCATGCACCGATCCTCCCCGCGGGTCACGCGGAAATCAATCCGCCAAGCGTCCTACGCGGGCTTGCACCGTTCGACGAACCGCCCGATGCGGACGAGGGCTTCCTCGAGCCGCTCGTACGAGGTCGCATAGCACGCTCGAACGTGCTGCGCGCCGGACGGTCCGAACGCGCTGCCCGGGATCACCGCGACGTGCTCTTCCTCGAGGAGCCGCTGCGCGAACTCGTCGGCGGAAAGGCCGGTCGAGGTGATTCGCGGGAACGCGTAGAACGCGCCGCGCGGCTCGAAGGTCTCCAGGCCCATCGCGTTGAGCGCGTCGACCACGAGGCGCCGGCGGCGGTCGTACTCCGCGCGCATCTCCTCGACGTCGGGCTCGCCATCGACGAGCGCGGCGAGCGCCGCGTCCTGGGCGACGGTCGGCGCGGACATGATCCCGTACTGGTGGATCTTGAGCATGCCCTCGATCATCCATGCCGGCGCGGCCAGCCAGCCGATCCGCCAGCCCGTCATCGCGTAGGCCTTCGAGAAGCCGCCCATCAGGATCGTCCGCTCGCGCATCCCTGGCAGCGACGAGAACGCCCGGTGCCGGTACGTCCCGTACGCGAGCCGGTCGTAGATCTCGTCGCTGTAAACGAGCAGGTCGTGGCGCTCCGCGATCCGGGCGATCTCTTCCTGGACCGCGTCCGGGAGCACCGCGCCGGTGGGGTTGCATGGATAGCCGAGGAAGATCGCCTTCGTGTTCGGCGTGATGGCCGCCTCGAGGGCCGCAGGATCCAGCGCGAAGTCGTCCTCGAACCGGGTCGCGACATGCACGACCGAGCCGCCCGCGAACACGATCGCGGGCACGTACGCCACATAGGAAGGCTCGTGGAGGATCACCTCGTCGCCGGGATTGACCGTGGCCCGGAGCGCGAGATCGACGCCCTCGGATGCCCCGACGGTGACGAGGATCTCGCTCTTCGGGTCGTACTGGACGCCGTAGAGCCGCTCGAGGTGCGCGGCGAGGGCCTTCCGCAGCTCGATCGTGCCGAGGTTCGCGGTGTAATGGGTCCGCCCCTCGCGGAGCGACTCGACACCCGCTTCGATGATGTGCCGCGGCGTGTCGAAATCCGGCTCGCCGATCCCGAGGCTGATGACGTCCGTCATCGTCGCCGCGATGTCGAAGAACTTCCTGATGCCAGACGGCGGAACCGCGTGCACGCGGTCGGCGAGGCCGCGCTCGGCGAGGCTTGGGCGAGGGGCGGTTGCTGCCATCGCGCGGAAGCCTAGGACATCGGGAAGCGGCGAGCCAGGTCCCCGGACCTGCCATCCCCGAGCCCGGCAGACCCGACAGCGGTCATGCCGCGGCGAGGCGCGCGGCGCGCTCCATGGGTGTCGGGCCGGACGGGTCGTCGGCGTGGGCGAGCTGCGTCGGTTCGAGTCGGCGCCAGTCGGCATCGGCGGTGATCGCCTCGAAGGCCCGGCCGAAGCGCAGGACCTCGAGCTCGGACCACGGCGGCCCGATGAACTGCAGCCCCACCGGCAGTCCGTCGGAGAGGCCGCACGGCACGGAGAGGCCGGTGATGCCCGCCATGTTCGCAGGGAGCGTGCACGCGTCGTTGAGGTACATCGCGACCGGATCCGCCGTCTTGGCGCCGAGCCGGAAGGCGACGGTCGGCGATGTGGGGGCGACGAGCGCATCGATGCCGCGCGCGAACACGTCGTCGAAGTCGCGCTTGATGAGGGTCCGCACCTTCTGCGCCTTGAGGTAGAACGCGTCGTAGTAACCGGCGGACAGCGCGTATGTCCCGAGCATGATCCTGCGCTTCACCTCCGGCCCGAAGCCCTCGCCGCGGGTCGCGAGGTAGTCGGCGATGAAGTCGCCGCCCGGCAGACGCACCGAATGGCCGTAGCGGACGCCGTCGTACCGCGCGAGATTCGCGGATGCCTCCGCCGGGACCACGATGTAGTAGGTCGCCAGGCCGTAGTCCGTATGCGGCAGCGAGACCTCCTCGACCGTGGCGCCGGCGGCCTCGAGGGCGTCCACGGATTCCCGGATGCGCGCCTCCACGCCCGGCTCCATCCCCTGCACGAAGTACTCGGCCGGAAGGCCCAGGCGCTTGCCCTTGAGCCAGCTCGCGGCCTCGTCGTCGGACGCCGGCAGGTTCCGGAGGCCGTCAGGAACCGGGACGGGCGCGGATGTGGAGTCGCGGTCGTCGCGGCCCGCCACGGCGTGGATGAGCGAGGCGGCGTCGCGCGTATCGCGGGCGAGCGGCCCGATCTGATCCAGCGACGAGGCGAACGCCACGATCCCGTAGCGGCTCACGCGCCCGTACGTGGGCTTGAGTCCCACGATCCCGGAGAGCGCCGCCGGCTGGCGGATCGAGCCGCCCGTGTCCGTGCCGAGCGCGAAGGGCGCGTGGTACGCGGCAACGGCAACCGCAGAGCCGCCGCTGCTGCCACCCGGCACGCGGTCGAGGTCCCACGGGTTGCTGACCTGGCCGAACGCGGACCACTCGTTCGACGAGCCCATCGCGAACTCGTCCATGTTCGTCTTGCCGATCATCACCGCGCCGGCGTCGCGGAGGCGCTCGGTCACGTGCGCGTCGTACGGCGCGACATAGCCCTCGAGGATCTTGGAGCCGGCGGTGCACTGGCCACCCTTCACGGACACCAGGTCCTTGAGCGCGACCGGCAGCCCGAGCAGCGGGTGGAGCGCGTCGACGGCGGCGGGGCCTTCCGCGCGGGCAGCTCCGAGTCGCGCGTCCGCGGCGTCCGCCTGGGCGTACGCGCCCTCGCGATCGAACGAGAGCCATGCGTTCAGCCCGTGGTTCTGGCGCTCGGCCGCGTCGAGGTGTGCCGCGACAAGCTCGCGCGACGACACCGTTCCCTCGCGGAGGAGGGAGGCCTGCTCGTGTCCGAGGAGGCGCGTCAGGTCGCCCGTCGTCGTCGCGCTCACGAGGCGTCCCCGCCCAGGATCGGCGGCACGACGATGAAATCGCCCTGGGTCAGCTTCGCGTTGCGGAGCACGTCCTCGACCGCCAGCGACGGCGCCGCGACGTCGTCGCGAAGGATGTTCTCGAGCTCGATCGTCTGGGCGGTCGGCGGGATCGCGGACGTGTCGATCTCGGACAGCTTGGCGTACTGGTGGAGGATGTTGTTGAGCTGGCCCTCAAGGCGATCGAGCTCCTCGCCGGTCAGGCGGAGGCGCGCGAGGAACGCGACGTGCTCGACGTCGGAGCGTGAGAGTTCGGCCACCGGCGGATGATACTGAACGGGATGGCTCCCACCCTGCGCGCGATGCTGCCGGCCGACGTCGATGCCGCGACCGAGATGATCCTGTCGAACGAGTGGGGCGTCCGACGCGACTGGCTCGCGTACGCCGCGGCATCCGCGGCGTGCCGACCGGTGGTCGCGGTCGAGGCCGACGGGGCCATCGTCGCGACCGGCGTCGGCACCGTGAACAGCCCGGTGGGCTGGATCGGGTCGATCTTCGTCTCCCCCGAGGCCCGCGGCCGCGGCCTCGGCACAGCCATGACCGAGGCGCTCATCGACCAGCTCGAGGCCGCCGGGTGCACCGCGCTGGTGCTGGTCTCCGCGTCGAGGGCAGCGCAGCGGATCTACGAGCGCATGGGGTTCGACGTCCAGACGCGGTATCGCATCCTCGAGGCGCCGGGGCTGCCGCCGGCTCCGGCCGATCGCGACGCGCGGTCAGCCGTCCGGCCATTCGAACCCGGCGACCTGCGCGCGTTGTGCGCACTGGACCGGGATGCGACGGGCGAGGATCGACGCCATGCGCTGTCCGCCTTCGCGGACCCGGATTCCACGAAGGTGCTGGCGAGCCCCGAGGGCGAGATCCGCGGCTACGTCTGCCGGGCACCGTGGGGCGGCGGCGCGACGATCGCCCGGACGACGGACGACGCGCTGGCAATCGCCGATGCGCGGCGCCGGGCGTCCGGCGTGGGTGGCCGGGTGCGCGTCGGGATCCTGCAGGAGAACGTCGAGGGCCACGCCCGCCTGATTGCCGCCGGCTGGACGCCGAGCTGGAGCGCGCCACGGATGCTCCGCGGCGACATGCCCGACTGGCATCCGGAGCGGATCTGGGGTCAGTTCAACCACGCGATGGGCTGACCGAGCGGGCGAGCGCCGGCGAGCTGCGGCGAGCTGCGGCGGCCGCGGCGTCAGCGCCGGCGAACCGCCTCGAGTGCGCGGTAGGCCTGCGCGAGGTGGACGCGATCGTGGCCGCCGAGCATCCGGAACATGAGGTCGAAGCTCTCCGGTCCCCGCTCCCGGTGGATCGCCACGCGCTCGCGCTGCGCCGGCGTGGTGCCGCGCCACAGCCGGATGTTCGACGCCCGCAGCGGCTCGAACAGCGCCAGCAGCTCCTCGGGATCGGTGTCGTCGGGATGCAGCGCGTTCACCCACAGGTCCTGGTCGTAGCCGATGAGCTCCGGCGCGTCGTGGGCCAGCACCCATCGATAGCGTCCGGACATGACGAGCTCACCGTCGGCGATGTGGGCAAGACACAGCACCGGAGACCATTCGCCTGGCGCCGGTCGCGTCCACAGCAGGTCGCCCGCCTCCTCGATCATCCGCCGGATGTTCGCCGGCGCCTGGGATTGCGCGTCGGCCGGGTCGTCATCGCCGAGCGCCGCCAGCAGTGACTGCTGGTACGCCTTCGCCTGCGCCACCGGATCCGGCGACGGCGAGGTCATCGTCACGAGCGTTCCTCCAGCAATGCCTTGAAGCCCTCCGCGTCCAGCACCGCGACGCCGAGCTCCTGGGCCTTCGCGAGCTTCGAGCCGGCACCCGGGCCGGCAACCACGTAATCGGTCTTCTTCGAGACGGATCCCGCCGGCTTGCCGCCAGCGGCGCGTACCGCCTCCTCGGCTTCCTCGCGTGAGAAGCCTTCGATCGTGCCGGTCACGACGACGGTCTTGCCGGCGAGCGGTCCATCGACGGCACCGGCCGCGCGCGGCGCGGGCAGCTCCGCCTCCACGCCCGCATCGGCGAGGTCCTCGAGGACGCCCTCCCCTGCCCCGCCGGGCCCGAAGTACGTGGCGAGCGCGGCAGCCAGCACAGGCCCGACACCGTCGAGCTCCTTGAACGTGTCCGGGTCCTCCTCGGCCACGCGGCGGAGGTGCGCTGCCGCACGCTGCAGCCAGTCGTCGCCCGCGGGCACCTCCGCGGCCAGCCACCGGGCGAGCTCGATCGCGGTGGTCCACCCGACCTGCGGGATGCCAAGCGACGCGATGATCCTGGCGAGCTCGCGCCGCTTCGTCCTCTGGATCGACGCATACAGGTTCTCGGCGCTCTTGCGGGCGAACCGGTCCAGCGACTCCAGGTCCTCGACCGTGAGCCGGTAGAAGTCGCCGCGCCGCTTCAGCATGCCGCGCTCGAGGAGCTGACTCAGGACCGCCCAGCCGGCGCCCTCCATGTCCATGCCGCCCGCGAAATACCCGAACTCCTGCCCGACGCGCGCCGGGCAGGCAACGTTCGCGCAGTAGTGGCGAACGGCGCCCTCGTCGCGCACCACGGGCTGGCCACAGACGGGGCACGCAGCGGGCATGTCCCACTCGCGCTCGGTGCCGTCGCGCTTGGCGACGATCGGTCCCACCACCTCGGGGATGACGTCACCCGCCTTCTGGAGGATCACGTGGTCTCCGATGCGGATGTCCTTGCGCCGGAGCTCGTCCAGGTTGTGCAGCGTCGCGCGGGCCACGGTCGAGCCGGCGACCTTCGTGGGCGTGAGGTGCGCGACCGGCGTGAGCGTCCCCGTCCGACCGACGTACGGCACGATGTCCTCGACGACCGACTCGACCTGCTCCGGCGGGTACTTGTACGCAATCGCCCAGCGCGGGGCGCGCGACACCATGCCCAGCGTTTCCTGCTGCGCGAACGAGTCGACCTTCACGACGACGCCATCGGTCTCGTACGGCAGGTCGTGGCGCTGCTCATGCCACGCCTCGGTGAACGCGATGACGCCCTCGATGTCG
>DATAIB010000089.1:0-5285 GCA_036262855.1 Candidatus Limnocylindrales bacterium | reverse complement strand
CTGGGACGGGCTGTCGATCAGCGTCGACGTGCCGGCCGAGCGCCTCGGCGCGGCGCTCGCCCTGGTGGCCGAGGTGGCCAGCGAGCCGACGTTCCCCGATGACGACGTGGAGCGGATGCGCGACGAGCGCATGAACGACCTGCTCCAGGCGAAGGCGGACCCGCGCAGGCGGGCGGATGACGCATTCGTGAACACGATCTACGCGCCGGGCGTGCCGTATGGCCGCCCGTCCGCTGGCACCGAGGACACGGTGCCCGGCCTCGACGCAGCTGCCGTGCGCGCCCTCCATGCCAAGCGCTTCGACCCGGCTCGGATGACCCTCATCGTCGGTGGCGACCTCAGCGGGTTCGATGGCGAGGGTGATGTCTGGTCCATCGCCGAATCACGCTTCCGTGCCTGGGCGCCGAACCCGGACGCCGAGTCGCCGTCGAAGCCGTCGATCACGGCGGCGCGCTCCGAGCGCATCGTCCGCTTCATCCACCGACCCGGCTCGGTGCAGACCGAGATCCGGATCGGGCATGTCGGCATCCCGCGGCTCGTGCCGGACTTCCACGCCACGTCCGTGATGAGCGCGATCCTCGGTGGGCTGTTCAACTCCCGCCTGAACCGGAAGCTGCGCGAAGAGAAGGGCTACACGTACGGCGCCGGAGCCGGGTTCGACATGCGCCGCGGCGCCGGCCCGTTCGCAATGCGTGCCGCGGTGAATACCGAGGTCACCGTGCCCGCGATCCAGGACTCGCTCGCCGAGCTGGAGCGGATGCGCGTTGCGCCGCCGACGGCCGATGAGCTCGCTCTGGCCCGCGATTACCTCGTCGGCGTGTTCCCGCTTCGGTTCGAGACGCCGCCCGCCGTCGTCGGCGCGATCGCCGGCCTCGTGGTCCAGGGCCTCCCCTGGGACGAGCTCGACCGGTATCGCCCGGCCATCGAAGCCGTCACCGACGCCGACGTCCAGTCGGCCGCCTCCCGCCACATCCGCCCCGACGAGTTCGCCATCGTCCTGGTCGGCGACGCCGACGCGCTCCTGCCCTCGCTGGAGGGCGCGGCCCTCGGCCCCATCACGGTGGAGCGCGAAGAGCTGCCGACCGCCTGAAACCTTTTTCCTCCCGATCGCCTCAGGTGATCAGCGTCCGGTCGTGTGACCGGCTGAGGAGGACGGAACCAGGATGTCGATGCGGTTGTTCCAGGCAGTGCGCCCGTTCATGGTGGCGCTGGTTGCCCTGTTCCTGATCGCGAGCGCGGCGTTCGCGAGCAACGCGATGTTCGGGGCCGCGGCTCCAGCAGCGAACCATTCCACGCAGAGCACCACCAGCGGCGACGACCAGTCGGCGGAGCCGGCAGAGACCGCCGAGCCGAACGAATCGGCCGAGCCTGGCGAGTCCGCCGAGCCTGCCGAGTCGGCCGAGCCTGCCGAATCGCCCGAGGCGACGGAAGCCAACGACGACAACGGCCAGGACGAGAACACGAACGAAGACGCCAACGACGACCATGGTGGCGACAACAGCGGTCCTGAGGCGACCGACGACCACGGTGGCGACAACAGCGGCCCGGATGCGACCGACGACCATGGTGGCGACTCGGGCAGCGGTGGATCGGATGACAACAGCGGCTCCGGCGGCGGGGATGACTCGTCGAGCGGCGGGAGCAGCGGCCCCGGCTGAGCCGATTGGCCCGCCCGGGACGTGACCTCCGTCCGAGGATGCAAACCCGGGCAGCCTCGCATCATGGCGATGACGCCGGCCGACCCCTCGGCTGGCGCCTCGCCGCGGAGGCCCCCGATCGACGCAGCACTTGCCCGAACGACCCAGCACGATGGATCGATCGATGAGCTCCAGGTTGTGCAGGCAGTCCTCGACGGCGACCGCGATGCCTTTGCGATCCTCGTGGATCGGGAGGCAGCGGCCGTCGTCCGGGCATGCCAGCGCGTCCTCTCCGACCTCCACGAGGCCGAGGACGTCGCGCAGGAAGCATTCGTGACCGCGTACCGGTCGCTCGCCACGTGGCGCGGCGACGGCCCGTTCGGGGCATGGATCACGCGGATCGCGGTGCGCCTTGCCATCCGCCAGCTCGGGCGCCGTAAGGCGGTGACGTGGCTCCGCCCGTCGACGCTCGATGACGCGGACCAGGACGTGGCCGCGCAGCTCCCCGCCGGACCGCGGACCCAGCCCGAGCACCTCGTGCTCCACGCCGAGAGCGCGACGGCGACGCGGCGTGCGGTGGCGGACCTCGACGAGCCCTATCGGGAGGTCGTCGCGCTCCGGTTCTTCGGCGAGCGCTCCCTCGAGGAGATCGCCACGCTGACCGGGCGGCCACTCGGCACGGTCAAGACACACCTTCGCCGGGGCCTGCTCCGGCTCCGCGACCGGCTCGAGCCTGGAGGCCCGGCGTGACCGGCCGCAACCTGGGCGGACGACCGTTCGACGCCGACGAGCTCGGCGCCGGCGATGGCGGCGAGCTCCGCGCAGCCCTGGAGACCGGCCGCTCGCTCGAACGGTCGATCGACGACGTGATCGTCCGCGTGCCGGCTGACTTCTCGGCTCGCGTGATGTCGGCGATCGCGGACGAGCCCGTGCCGGGCGCAGTCGGGTTCATGGCGCCGATCCGGCGCCGTGGCCTGCTGGCCGGATTCGCGGCGAGCGTCCGGCAGGCATGGTCGACGCTGTCGGCGCCGGGGCTCCCCTCGTTCGCGCGCGCAACGGCGCTCGCGTACGTGCTGGTGGTGGCCCTCGCGGGCGTTGCGCTGGCAGGCACAGCGGCGATCTCGGTCGGCAGTGCGCTCGGCGTGTTCGGGCCCGCGCCCAGCACGACGCCGGCGCCAGCGTCAACGCAGCTACCGACGCCGGTTCCCACGCTGGCGCCGCCCACCGTGCCCTCGGAGACCGAGGCCCTGGAGAGCGACGATCCGTTCGAATCGCCCGAGGCCAGCGACGATCACGGCGGGGCCAACGGGTCGAGCGAGCCGGGCGACGATGGCGGCGGCAGCAACTCGGGCCCCGGCAGCTCGAGCAGCGGCTCCGGCGGGGGCGGTGGCGATGGCGGCGGCAGCAACTCGGGCCCGGGCAGCTCCGGGAGCGGCTCGGACGACGGCTCCGGGTCGGACTCGGGCTCGGGCTCAGGCTCCAGCGCGACGAACACCCCGCGCCCGACGGACACCCCGCGCCCCACCGACACGCCGAAGCCGTCGGAGACGGCCCACTAGGACCTGGCCGGTCGTATGAGGACCTAGCCGGCGGATCGCTCCCCGTCGTCGGCGGCGGTGGTGATGCCGGTGTCCTCGGAACCGCTATCGCCCCCTGCGGCGCCGCTCCCCGCGAGCACCGGGATGTCGCCCTCGAGGGCATCGCTCGGCGTCGCGGTCACCCGCGCGGCGGCCTTGAGCATCTCGGCGCGGCGTGCGGACGTCTCGGTCGTCCCGAGCTTGATGCCCTCCGTCGCGACGCCCAGGATCTGCGATCGCTGGAGCAGCGCGAACGGGTACTTGGCAGCGAGCTTGCGGTCGCTGACCCAGCGCACGCGGACGTCCGACATGGGAATGAACTTCGGGTCCGTCGCGTCGACGAACGCCATCACCGAGCTGTCGCGCTGCATGAACACGTCGCCATCGATGATGTGCGAGCGCGTGATCACGACGAGCCGGTGCTTCACCTTCTCGATGTACGTACCGCCGGCGTTGGCCGGTGCCGCATCGGGCCCGCCGCTCAGCTGGCCGACCACGGCCACGTCATCCGGGAGGACGCGAAGCTCAGGGAGCGTGAGCCGCGTGGCCTCGCCGGCGCGGGTGAGCACGACGACATCGCGCATCACCAGGTAGCCCTGGACGATGTTCACGAAGTCGGAGACCCGCCGGAACCGGCCGAGGTTGATCATCCCGGCGACCCACAGGTTCGCGCCCAGCAGCTCGATGTACTGCTCGCCGCCACCTTCGGCCGCCTCGTCGAACGCGGCGCCGGACGCGCCCCAGGCATCGCTCGACCGATCGAAGGTCGGTGGCGCCTCGCCCCATTCACCCATCGATGCGCACCCCGTCGCTCGCGCCGGCGCCATCCTGCCCGGCGTTTCGGCTCAGTCTGCCGACTCGACTGCCAACGTGCACGATCCGTTGGTACCGGCGTCGGACCGGCACAGGTAGGCTTCGGAGCGTGATCGTCGTCGGCATCCTGACACCGAACGCGGCGGCTGCCGTCGGCGCCGTGGCGCGTCGCGCCGCGGCAGGCGGTGCATCGCGCGTCGAGGTCGTTGGCGTCGCGCCGGCGGGCCTGGACGGGGATCGCCTGCTGCTCGCGTTGGTCGCCGCAGGCGTGGGCCACGCGACGGTCACGCGATCCGGCGCGGCAACCATCGAACCAGCGGACCTCGATCTCGCGCTGCGCTACCTGCCCGACATCAAGGTGATCGTGCTGGCGGCGCCGGATCCGACGCTCCTCCGCGTTGCGGCAGACGGGTCCACGTGGTCGTCGGCCACGCTGGTCGTGATCGGCCCCATCGACGCGGAGGCAGCCGGCATCGCGGACGGTGCGGGCGCCATCCTGCTGGACCCGCCGAGCGACGATCCGGACGAGGCATTCGCCGGGCTCGTGGCCGCGTTCGCGCGCCGCGTCGATGCCGGCGAGCCGCCCGCTTCGGCGTGGCGCTCCACGCTCGCGACGCTGGCGGTCGACGCCGTCTGACCCTCAGCCCTGTGCGTCGTCTTCGCGATCGAGGTCGAAGAGGCCGGGCCGGTTCGGGTCCGGCGGGCGAGCATCTGAGGTCGCGCGGCCGCTGCGCCGCGAACCGGCCCTCGAGCGTGGGTGGGGTCGGGTCGCAGCGTCGAGCGGGCCGTCATGGGTCGGGCCGCCCGGCCCGCGAGCGACGGCAGTGTCCGGGATGCGCTCGATCAGGTCCGGTCCGTCGTTGCGGACGCTGTTGACGCGCTGCGAGACGGGATAGAGCTCGAGGTCGCCGTCGGGCGTCGGCACGAGCAGGTTCTTCAGCTCCGCGAGCGCTTCGGCATCCGTGATCGTTGGATCGAGCCAGCGGTCCCAGTGCTCCTCGGGAATCGCGACCGGCATGCGGTCGTGGATCGGCGACATCATCGAATTCGCCGACGTCGTCACGATCGTGAACGAGCGGATGATCTCGCCGGTGTCCTCGTCCTTCCAGCCGGCCCACAGCCCGGCGAGCGCGATCGG
Organism: Candidatus Limnocylindrales bacterium; assembly: GCA_036262855.1. Classification (GTDB taxonomy): domain Bacteria; phylum Chloroflexota; class Limnocylindria; order Limnocylindrales; family CSP1-4; genus UBA5189. The sequence goes on along the minus strand of DATAIB010000089.1, from coordinate 120 downwards.
CTTGCCGTCGGGCCGGACGATCGCGTAGGGCTGGCGCGCCTCGCCCGCGCGCTGCCACTCGTAGTACGCATCCACCGGGACGAGGCAGCGCCGCTTCTGGAACGCATAGCGGAATGCGGG
>DATAIB010000088.1:0-2336 GCA_036262855.1 Candidatus Limnocylindrales bacterium | reverse complement strand
TGGTCGCGTGAGTTGAAGTTCTGGGTCGGGTCGCCGACGATGCGCGATCGCGTGCAGTAGCGGCAGTAGCTCGCGCACTGGGTCGTCACGAGCATCAGCACGCGATCCGGGTAGCGATGCACGAGGCCCGGGACCGGAGAGTGGCGATCCTCGGCGAGCGAGTCCTCCATCATCGCGGTGAACGCCTGGTGCTCCCGACCGAGCGGGATGACCTGCCGGCGGATCGGGTCGTTCGGGTCGTCGGGGTCGATCAGCGACGCGAAATACGGCGTGATGTCGACGCGGAACTTGTCGTCCGCGGTCAGGCCGGCTTTCTCCTCGTCGGTCAGATTGAGGACCTGCGCGACCTCCTCGAGGCTGTTGATCCGATGCGACAGCTGCCAGCGCCAGTCGTCCCACTTCTCGTCGGGAACGTCCTGCCAGATCGGCGCCCGCCGGCTCCGAGCCGGGCGGCCGTCGGGGCCGAGCGCCTTGGCCGGATCTCGCGGGTTGACGAACGGCGCTTCCGCGAGGGCGCGGGCGGCGTCCTGGTGCGCGACCGCTGTCTTGATCTCCTGGGCGTCCAACTCGGCTCGGTCTCCTGGGCAGGGCGGGTCAGTGCATAAAGTGTATGCACTCTGGAAGTCGGCGGATCATAGCGCGACGGTCCCGGGGCTTCCAGCCGAATGCCGACCGCTGCCGCGCACAGCTCAGGGCGACGGACAGGCGCAGATGTCCGGATCCACCGGATACGGGTCCAGAATGTCGACGATCGTGGCGCTTCGTGCATCGACCACGATCGTCAGCGGTTTCGGTGCGGTTGACCGGCTGCCGAAGACAGCGTGGATGGTCCATCGGCCCGCCGCGACGTCAAACGTCAGGTCGAGCGGCGCGAAGTCGGGCACCTTCGGATAGCGGCGCAGGTAGTCCTGGAGGACGGGTGCCTGCAGTGCCACGTCGACCGCCTGTCCCGGCGAGATCAGCGCGGGATCACGGCCATCCCGGAGCAGCACGGCGAGGTGCGTGACGAGCGACTCGTGACGGACGGTGTCCATGTCCTCGTCGCCGCGCCACCACAACCCGAATGTCCCCGTGATGCGGACCGGCCCGGCCGGCGGCAGCCCGTAGGTTCCGGTCGATGCACCGGTGCTTGCCTTGATGAGCATTCGGGCGGTCCGGTGCTTGCCCGGCGCCAGGTCGTGCCCGAGGCCGATGTCGGCGCACCCGAATCCCTCCCGATCGACGGCCCAGTCCGGCGTCACCGGCAAGGAGATCGGGTATTCGTCCTGGCCGGGGTACCGCTCCAGCAGCCAGTCCTTGAAGACCTTGAACGCCGGCGGCTGCACGGCGCCATAGGCCCACTTGACGCCCGTGCTCGCCTCGACGCCGATGTTGATCTCGCAGCCGTCCGTCGCCCAATGCAGGACATCGGCGCCTCGGTTCTCGAGACGCGTCGTGATCCACAGCCCCTTCGTGGTGGAGATCGTGGTCGCGTCGGCGGTGATGCTGATCCGGATGCCATGTGCCGTTGCCGATGCCGACGTGCGGCCTGCCTCATCGACGATCGGGTCGCCGAACGGCTCCCACGCCGGACCGGCCGCGTACGGGAGTGGCGTGACGGTTGGGTGGGTCGGTGCCGGCGTATCGGTCGGGATCGCGACAGGTCGCGACGTATGGGGCGGACCCGACGTCGACGTCGTTGGGCTCGGCGGCGAGCTCGGCCCCGACGAGCACGCGCCAACCACGAATGCGATTGCCGCAAGGCGGATTCGCGTGCCGAGCGTCGTCGTCCCTCCAATCGGGCAACTGGACGGACGCCCAATCTACCATCGCGCCCATGTCAGAACCCCTCGAATTCGATCAGGACCTGCCCGCCCACGTCGCCGCGAATCGCGAGGCGTGGGACCGCTATGCCCACGAATACGTCGAGGCCGGCGAGCGCGCCTGGGCCACCGATGTCGTCGACTGGGGCATCTGGAGCATCCCCGAATCCGACGTCCACCTGCTCCCGGAGGACGTCTCCGGGCACGACGTCATCGAGCTTGGCTGTGGCACGGCGTACGTCTCCGCGTGGCTCGCGAAGCGCGGCGCCCGACCGGTCGGCGTTGACAACTCGCCCGCGCAGCTCGAGACGGCGCGCCGGCTGATGGCGAAGCACGGCCTCGACTTTCCGGTCCACCTCGGCAACGCCGAGAAGACGCCCTTCCCCGACGCGAGCTTCGACGGCGTGATCAGCGAGTACGGCGCGGCCCTGTGGGCAGATCCCTACGCCTGGATCCCGGAGGCATCACGGCTCCTGAAGCCGGGCGGCTGGCTGATGTTCCTCACGAACTCACCACTGCTGATCCTCACGGTGC
>DATAIB010000087.1:0-3008 GCA_036262855.1 Candidatus Limnocylindrales bacterium | reverse complement strand
CCAACCCGGCCACCAGCTTGGCGATGGCGCCGCGCACGGCGCGCGTCATCTCGCCCGCGCCCTCGGGATGGAGCATCGCGTACGAGACGCGGCTCATCAGGTCCTCGCCGAAGCGGATCTGCGGGTTCATCACGCCATCGGACGCAAGCACCTCGCCGGTCGACAGGTCCGCCAGGTGGCCCGCGATCGTGGTCGAGCCGATGTCGAGCGCCACCCCGAGCGATCGATCGTGCAGGCCGGCCCAGACGCCCGTGATGACGCTGCCGTCATGGACGGCGACGGTGACGCGGTACGCGCCCACCTCGAGGGCCGGCTGGAGCGCCCGCACGACATCGAGGTCAGCGAGGAGCCCGGTGAGCCCCCACTCGCGCTCGAGGGCGGCGAGGAGGCGCGAGAGGTCACCGCCCGGCATCGCGAGATCGGGCCGCTCGACCTCCACCTCGTAGAGCCGCACCACGGGATCGATGACGAAATCGCGAACCGGCACGGCCTTGCGAACGACCTGCCGGTGGACCTGGCTCTCGGGCGGCACGTCGACGAGCACGTCGCCCTGGATGTGCGCGAAGCACCCGAGCCGGCGGCCGGCCGCGAGGCCGCGAAGCCGGTCGAACTCGTGCTCGTTGGCGCTCCGAGGGGTGAGGTGCGCGTCGGACGATTCGATGCCGTGCTTGGGAAAGGAGCCCTCCGCGGGCACGACCTGGCATCGGCCGCACAGTCCGCGCCCGCCGCAGACGGAATCGAGGTCGACCCCGAGCGAGCGCGCCGCGTCGAGGACGGTCGTCCCGGGCTCGAACCGGCCGCGTCGCCCCGAGGGCGTGAAGATGACCTGGGCGCCGCCGGCGCTCGGGCCGTCGCCGGCGCTCATCGCTCCGGCGTGCCGCCGGCTGCGTCGCGCATCGCGGAGGCCGCGGCCAGCGCGCGACGGTTGATCCGCGGGCGGTTCCCCGCCGGACGATCGCTCGACCCGCCTTCGATCACGCTCAATGTTGCCGGCCCCGTTGCGGCGGGCGCCAGTGGGGCGGGCGCATGGACGGGTGCCGCCGCGGCGGCCGCTGCTGCGTCACGATGCGCGCGGATCCAGCGGGTTGCGTCCTGGTCGTTGCCCATGAGGACGTCGGCGGCCATGATCGCGGCCTTCACCTCCGCGGCGAGCGGATTCGTGATCGCCGACGTCAGGCCGGACGCGATCGCCATCGGCAGGAACGCGGCGTTGATCCGCTCCCGATCCGGCATGCCGAAGCTCACGTTGCTCGCGCCGCAGGTCGTGTTGACGCCGAGCTCCTCGCGCAGCCGTCTCACCAAGCGGAACACCTGCTGGCCCGCGGTCTGCATCGCGCCGATCGGCATGACCAGCGGGTCCACGATCACGTCCTCGCGCGGGATGCCGTGGTCTGCGGCGCGTTCCACGATGCGGCGCGCTACCTCGAACCGGACGTCGGGGTCCTCGGAGATGCCGGTGTCGTCGTTCGAGATCGCGACGACCGCGGCGCCGTACTTGCGGATGAGCGGCAGGACGCGCTCCATGCGCTCCTCTTCGCCCGTCACCGAGTTCACGAGCGGCTTGCCGACGTACGCGGCGAGGCCCGCCTCGAGCGCCTCGACGATCGAGGAATCGATCGACAGCGGGACGTCGACGAGCGACTGCACCAGCTGCACGGTCCGGGCGAGGATCGCGGGCTCGTCCGCGAGGGGAATGCCCGCGTTCACGTCGAGCATGTGGGCGCCAGCCTCGACCTGCGCGATCGCGTCCCGCTCGACGCGCGAGAAATCGCCCGCCTTCATCTCCTGCGCGAGGAGCTTCCGGCCGGTGGGGTTGATGCGCTCGCCGATGATCGTGAACGGGCGATCGAACCCGATCACGACCTCGCGGGTCGCCGAGCTGATGACGGTGTGCGCGATCTTCACAGTCGGTCGCCCTCTCCGCCCGACGCGATCAGCGCGTGGAGCTTGTCCTTCGTGTATGCGCCGTCGAGGCGTGCGAGCTCGGCGTCGGCCTCGGCGGTGAGGTCGTCGCCGCATGGCCGCTCCGACCGCTGCATCTCTTCGATGTAGTCGCCGTACGACTTCTTGCCGGCATTCATCGCCGCCTTGTCGACCGCGAACTGGAAGCGCTTGTCGAGGATCCGCTTCTCCGTCGTGCGGCCCTGCCTGGCGATCACCTGGAGCGGGATGTCCCGCCACCAGATCGTGATGAGTTGGCCCATCAGCGGTGCACGCTTCCGGCGACCGGGGCCGCGTGCATTGGATGCAATGTTGCGACCGCCACGCGCCGATTCAGGGTGCGACCGCGCGTCCGATGCACGACTTGAGCGTTTTCGGGTGCGCTTTCGCTCGAACCGTGCGCCTGGTGCACGCGTGCGACCCCGACCGGTTCGAACATTGCGTCTGATGCACGGCGTTTTGGCGCTGCAGCGGCAAACCGCGCGATGGCGGGTGCGAGCTCACCGAGGCCGACGAACCGGCGCTCGAACGCGAGGTTGCCGAGCCGCTGAGCGGCTGCCTCCGCGCGGGCCGTGAGCGCGGTGTCCTCCGTCTGGGCGAGGAACACGAGGCGCCGGTAGTTGCCGAAGTAGACCGGCAGCAGCTCCGGGTGCCGGTCCAGGCCGAGGCCGCGGACCACGAGCCGGTCGAAGTTCCTCACGAGGTAATCCGTGAGGTAGAACGTGCCCGGCTCGTGGTCATGGAGCTGGGCGAACGCGGCTCGGCCGGCATAGACCTCGTAGCAGTGGGCGCCCTCGAGGCGGTCGACGCCTTCCGCTTCAAGCACGGGATCGAGCAGGCCGCCCGTCCCGCAGTCGGCATAGGCAACGAAGATTCGGTCGTAGCCGTCGCGTCGGGCGCGGCGGATGCGCGCGGCAACCCGCGCGGGGATCTCACTCGGCCGGTTGTGCAGCGACGCGGGGAGGCACGCGAGATCCATCGCCGGAAGACCGGCGCGGCGCGTCAGCTCGACCAGCTCCTCGGCGAGTGCTCCGCAGCCGATGACGAGTGGGTTCCGCATGGTGGAA
>DATAIB010000086.1:0-5748 GCA_036262855.1 Candidatus Limnocylindrales bacterium | reverse complement strand
AGCATGGCGGCGAAGCCGAGATGGATCGCCCACACCCAGCCGGCGCCGAACAGGGCGCCGATGGAGGCGATGAACGCGAGGCTGGACACGAACCGCTCGTAGCGGTGCTTGCGACGGGCGGCAGGGCCCTCCAGGCCCCACCACGGATCGCGACGGCGGAATGCCAGGGTCGGCATGACGGTGCCTCGACTTGCTACTGGCCGGTCACGGGCGAAGGGATTCGAAGTGTCGGTCAGGTGCGGTCTGGTGGATAGGAGGACCTTCGTCGAACGACCCCATGACCATGGTCCTCGACCCCGTTCATGGCGGTGCCCCGAGGCCCCGGCGTGGTGCGGCGCGGCGCCGGATTCCTGCGGCGGCGCGGCCGCAACGTCGCCTCGAATCAGAAGCGCCGGGCTCGTCGCCCGGCGCCGTCGTGCTGGTTCGTCGCCGGCTACTTGGCCGGCTTTGCCGTCTTTGCCTGCTTCGGCTTCTTGGGGTTCTTGGCCTTCTTGTCCACGCTGTCTCCTCTGCGCTCAGGGTCCGATCGGGCCGATCCGATCCTAGCCGCCGGATCCGACCCGCTCAACCTACCAGCCGTGGTTCCTGGGTCGCGATCGGGGAGAGCCGCGTCGAATGACGTTCCTGGTGGGATCCGAGAGGATCAGGCTCGCTTTCGCCCATCCGGAGCGTCGGCACGCTGGTGAGCCAGCTCCTCACGGAGCACCATGCGCGCGACGGCGGCGATATGCGCGTCGAGCTGCCTGGGCGTCAGATCGGTCACGCCGGATACGGGAGCGAGTGCCGCAGCAGGCCGGAATCGGCGATCGACCGCGTTCTCGAGCGCCTTCCGCACCGGCGTGAACACCGAGGCGAGGATCAGCGTGGTGATCACGATCGCGGCGTCCGACGATTGCCCGGTCAGGCTGACGAACACGCGCTGGAAGAGGGCGACGGACGCGGCGTATGCGCCGGCGAGGACGGCGGTCAGCGGGATGTAGACCAGCGCGCGGGCGATGAACATGTCGATGTCGTAGAGCCGGTAGCGCAGGATCGCGATGCCGACCGCGATCGGCAGCACCGGGAGCACCCACGCGAACGTGTCGATTCCCGTCGCGATCGAGACGATGAGCGAGATGGCGAAGACAGCGACCGCCGCCGCGACCCACTTGAGCTGCTGGCGGACGTCCGGTCCCGCACCGAGATATCGAACCAGCAGCGCCAGCGCGCACAGCGCCCCGGTCACGATGGTGACGATCCCGACGGCGTCGAGGACGAGCTCGGTCGGTTTGCCCTCGGGGATGATGCCGATCGGGTTCCGCCGGAGGCTGAAGAGGCCCCGCGGCGTGAGCCCGAACGCGACGATGAACAGCGCGATGTCCGCGGCCGCGAGCCACGCCACGAAGCGCCAGCGCCTCGACGGCAGGCGGCCGTCCGGGAACAGCAGCGGCAGGAACGTGAAGGCGAGCACGACCGCGGGGAAGCCGATGAACGCTTCGATGAGCGCGGCGATCTCGCGACCGGGCGAGCCGAGGTGGATGTCCGTGAAGAACAGGTATTCCTGGGCGAGCCCGGTGATCGCGCCGCCGAGGCCGATAGCGAGGCAGATCCACCCGATGGGATGCGCCGCCTGCTCGAGCAGGATCGTGCCGACGACCGCGAATGCGGCGAAGCCGACCAGCTGGAGGACCGTCTCGAGCGTGAACGAGCTCGTCGCGACGCCGAACATCAGCGTGACGAGCCCGAGGATGATGAACGCCGCGAGGCCCGTCCGGCCAAGCGGGCGGGCAAGTCGGGGCAGCCAGACGCGGGGCACGGGTGCGGGCTCCAGGGCCGTCAGCTCCGCGGCCGTCAGCTCCGGGGCCGTCGGCTCCGGGGCCGTCGGCTGCGCGGCCGCCGGCTCGACGGCCGGCCCCGCCGTCGTGCTCATCGGAGCGCCGGGATGATCTCCCGTCCGATGCGCTCGAGCTGCTCCCGCTCGTCGCCGTTCATCAGGTACACGTTGAACTGGTCGACGCCGGCATCGGCGAGCTCGCGCAGCTTCTCGATCGCCTCGTCGGGTTCGCCGAGGACGCAGAACCGGTCCGTCACCTCGTCGCCCACGAACCCGGCATTCGACGACCCGACTTCCGCATGGTGGTGGTAGTCGTAACCGGTCCGATCCTGGATGTAGCCCGTGAGGGCCGGCGGGAGCTGCTCGCGCGGGTACTTGTTGACGAGGTCCACGACGTGGTTGGACACCAGCGCCGGGAACCAGCGGGTGCGCTCATGGCCCAGCGCGCGCGGGCCGAGGTGGAGCGGCGCGGCCGCCTGCACCTTCAGGGACTGGGGATCGCGGCCGGCCGCCGCTGCCGCCTCGCGCATCTGCGCCGTGAACCAGCGGATGAGGTCCGGATCAGCAAGCTGGAGGATCACGCCGTCGGCGACGCGGCCGGTCATCGCGAGGGCCATCGGGCCGTAGCCGGCGACCCACACCGGGAGCTTCCACTTGCCGGACCAGGTGAGCTGGATCTCGGTGCCTTCGTAGGTGACGGGTTCGCCCGCGACGAGCGAGCGGATGACGGTGATCGCCTCTTCCGTGCCGGCCATCGTGATCGGCGGCTTGCCGAGCACCCGGCGCGCGGAGTCGCCGCGACCGATGCCCAGGTCCATGCGGCCGCCGCTGAGCTCGTCCAGGGTCGCGAGGGCGGAGGCGGTGACGGACGGCTCACGCGTGCCCGGGTTCGTGACGCAGGTCCCCAGGCGGAGCTTGGACGTGTGTTCTGCGATGAGCGTCAGCAGCGGGTACGGGTCACGCCACAGGACGTGGGAGTCGAAGAGCCACAGGTACTCGAACCCGAGGGCCTCGCCGGCCTGCGCCAGCGAGATCGTGTCCGCGATCGAGTGCTCCGGCTTGAGCGTGAATCCGAACTGCATCGGGCGCGACCTATGGCCGGGTCAGGTCGCCGTAGGCGTCGGGGCGGCGATCGCGGTAGAACTGCCAGGTCTGGCGGACCTGCTGGATCACGTCGAGGTCCATGTCCCGGATGATCAGCTCCTCGTCGTAGGGCGAGCCGACCGAGCCGATGAACTGGCCGCGCGGATCCACGAAGTACGACTGGCCGTAGAAGTCGTCGTCGCCGATCTCGGCCTCGATGCCGACCCGGTTGATCGTCCCGACGAAGTAGCCGTTCGCAACGGCATGCGACACCTGCTCGATGCGCCACAGGTACTCGGACAGGCCACGTGACGTTGCTGAGGGGATGAACACCATCTCGGCGCCGTTCAGGCCGAGCGCTCGCGCGCCCTCGGGGAAATGGCGGTCATAGCAGATGTACACGCCCACCTTGCCGACCGCGGTCTCGAACACGGGGTAGCCGGTGTTCCCTGGCCGGAAGTAGAACTTCTCCCAGAAACCCTTGACGTGCGGGATGTGCGTCTTGCGGTACTTGCCGAGGTACTTGCCGTCGGCGTCGATGACCGCGGCCGTGTTGTAGTAGATCCCGGACGCCTGCGCGTCCTCCTCGTACATCGGCACGATCAGGACCATCCCGGTTTCCTTGGCGAGCGACTGCATGCGCTGGGTCGTCGGGCCGTCGGGGATGAGCTCGGTGTACGAGTAGTACTGCGCGTCCTGCACCTGGCAGAAGTACGGGCCGTAGAACAGCTCCTGGAAGAGCATGACCTGCGCGCCCTGCTTGGCGGCTTCGTGGGCCTGGCCCTCGTGCTTCTGGATCATCGACTCCTTGTCGCCGGTCCAGCTGGCCTGCAGCAGCGCGCCCTTCACGATCCTCGGCATCTCACCCCTCGTTGCTCTGTGGTGGCGGGACTGTACACCGGCGCCTCAGGCGGACGGCGGCGGCGCCTCGCCGGCCCGCGGTTCGGTCGTGTAGTCCGCGGCGTGCCTGACCCGCGGGAGCGGTGACAGCACGAGGATCGCGATGGACACCGCCATCCCGAACCAGCCGATGGCGATGCCGCCACGCGCCCCGATCACGCCGGCCAGGGCCGCCGCAGCAAGCGCGCCGATCGGATAGGCGATTCCATGGGACACCGTCTCGAGCGTCGCGTTCACCCGGCCCAGGATGTGGTTCGGGACGAGGCCCTGGATCAGCGACGTCTCCGCAACGCCCTCGATGGTCTGGAGCCCGTCGCCGATCAGCTGCGGGATGAAGAGCATCGCGAAGGCGAGCGGCAACGGCCCCTGCGCGAGCGGCGTGAGGATGCCGAGGATGGACGCGCCGATCGCCGTCCAGATCAGCGCCGGCCCCAGGCCCAGCCTGCGGATGACGCGGGATGCGAACAGCGAGCCCACGATCGAGCCGACTCCGCCGGCCGAGATCACGATCCCGAACAGGAACGTGTTCAGGTGCAGGTCCTGCACGAGGTAGATCGTGTAGAGCACCCCGTAGAACGAGCCCGCGACGTGCGCGACGATGGACCTGACCGCCATCGGCCACAGGACGCGGTGCTCGCGGACCGCGCGAAGCCCCTCGACGATCTCGGATCTGACGGCAGAGTCCACATCCCGTGGCGGCCGTGCCGGCTCGGGCGTCCGGATGAGGAACAGCGACACCGCCGAGATGAAGAACGACACGGCGTCGACCAGGATCGCGAACGGCGCCTTGAACAGCTGGACCAGCGCACCGGCGAGCCCCGGGCCGCCGATCTCGGCGATCGACGAGCTCGTCGCCAGCTTCGCGTTGGCATCGACGACGCGATCGACACCGACGAGCGTCGGCACGTACGCGGGATAGGCGGTGCTGAACACGGCACCGACTGCGCTGACCAGGAACAGCACGACGTACAGCTGCTCCATTCGAAGGCCGTTGAGCGCGTAGGCGATCGGCACGGACAGCAGCAGCACACCGCGCAGCACGTCCGCGGCGATGAGCAGCGGCCGCCTCCGCAGCCGGTCTACCCACGCACCGGCGACGAGGCTGACGAGGAGCACCGCGAGGCTCTCCGAGATGATCAGCAGCGCGAACTCGAACGGCCCGCCACCGAGCACGAGGAGCGCCACGAGGGGCATCGCCGTCCGCGTGACCACCGAGCCGAGCTCGGAGATGGTCTGGCCGACCCACAGCTTCAGGAAATCGGCATGGCGCCACAACGAAACGGTCATCACAAGGCGCGGAGCGTAGCGTGCGCTCGTGACACCATCGGGCCATGACGGCGCCATCCGCGGTCGACCGCCCGGCGGTCCGCCGCTTCCCGATTCGCATCGAGCCGCGCTACGCCTGGATCCTGCGCATCTTCGGCGCGACGCCCGCGCGGTCCTACGTCGATCTCGGTGAGACGGTCGATGCGGTGTTCGGCTGGTCGCGGGTGACGACGCCCGTCGCGAACATCTCGCGCTGGTCGATCGAGGGGCCGTGGCTCGCGCTGACCGCGCTGGGCGTGCGGATGAGCATCCGGCACCGTGACCTGACGTTCGGCGGAACGCCGCGCGGTGGTGTCCGGGTGGACTTCCGCGTCCGCGTTCCCTACTGGCGATTCCACCTGCCGGCGCTGTATGTGACCGTGGAGGACCTCGAGGGCTTCGCGGCCGCGCTCAGCGAGCTCGGGATCCCCGGCGAGGATCGACGGAAGGGCCGGCAAGCGGCGAGCGGCCAGGCGCGATCGGCGAGCCGCTAGCGGCGGGTGGCCTCCGCGAGGGCGCGTGATGGCAGCGCGCGGCCCTTCTCGAGCACGAGCTGGTAGTCCTGGCACACGCCGGTATCGAAGCCCGCCTCGCTGATCGTGAGGTAGTACTCCCACATCCGGATGAAGCGCTCGTCGAAGCCCATC
>DATAIB010000085.1:0-3378 GCA_036262855.1 Candidatus Limnocylindrales bacterium | reverse complement strand
GGCGACGAGCAGGATGCTCATCCCGCGAAGGATCGGCGGCGCCGGTCGCCCGACCGCAAGGGCCGCCACGAAGAACGGCAGCATCGATGCGATCGCCGTGGCCGCGGCGCCGGCGAGGGCGAGGTGGACGGGCAGCCAGAGTCCAAGCCGTGAATCGGGCGGGACGGCGAGTGAGGCGCCGGCGGCAGCGAGGAAGGCGAGCGCTACCGCCAGACCGCTGAGCGTCAGCCGTCGGTCGGTGGCCCGGTCAGGCCCGCGGCGCGCGGGTTCCGTCTCGAGGACGGGCAGTGCGTGCAGCAGGCGCGTGTTGGTCATCGCGGCGGAACCGTCAGTTCTTCGGGTCGCCGTCGCCGGCCTGGAACAGGCCGAGCGCTCCGCGTCCGACGAAGTTGAATGCGTGGGTGACCATCGGGTACAGCCCGTCCTCGGGCATCACGAACTCGACGATCGCGCCCTGGGCGGGCGAGAGATCGACCGCCTGCGAGCCCCAGTTGCCGCTGTTGCCCACCGTCAGGTGGATGCCCTCCTTGATGACCGAGGAGAAGATCGTGCCGACGACGTGGAACGAGCTGTCGATGTTCGGTCCGGCGTCGAGCACGAACACGCGAACGCGCTTGCCGGTGCCGACGAGGAGCGGGTGGTCCTTGTACTGGTTGGCGACGCCGTTGAAGACGACGTAGTCGGGAGCCGGATTGCCTGCCGAGGCCTTCGACAGCGAGACCGGCTCGCCCTGCGGGCCCAGATACCACTCGCTCTGGACGATCGCGAACTCATGGTCGACCTTCGGCAGGCCCGCCTTGGGCTCGACGATGACCATGCCGTACATGCCGTTGGCGATGTGGTGGAGCGCCGGCGCCGTGCCGCAGTGGTACATCCACACGCCGGCGTAGTCGGCGTGCCACTCGTAGATCTTTTCCTCGCCCGGCGCGATCGAGGTCATCTCGTCGTTCCAGGCGACCTGGCTGGCGTGGAAGTCGATCGAGTGGGAGAGCGTGCTGGTGGCAGGGTTCTTCAGGTGGATCCGGACCGTGTCGCCGACCTTCACCCGGATGACCGGGCCAGGCACCGTGCCGTTGAACGTCCAGACGTGCTGGACGAACCCGGGCGCCACCGTCATGTCCTTCTCCTCGATCACGAGGTCGATGTCGTGGGTGGTGCCGGGCAGGAGCGCCGGCGCCTCGGCGGGATAGAGCGTGTAGGGCGCCGCGTTGGGATCCGCCGCGACGTCGGTGGCGGGCGCAGGCCCGCCGTGGTCATCCGGATTGGCGGAGGCAGCCGGCGCGCCGGCGACCATGATCTCGCCGTGCATCCCGGCATCGGCGTGGCCCGGGACCGAGCATTTGAAGCCGATGCCCGCCGCCGGGACCGTGACCGTACCGGTCTTCGTCTCGCCCGCGGCGGCCACGAGCTGCGTGCCGTCCGCGAACGTCACGTCGTGGCCGATCTGGCCCTTGTTGACGAACTTGACCTCGTAGACGCCGGGCTTGTCGACCATCACGTGTGGGTGCTCGTAGGCGACGTCGACCGCGTCGAGCTCGATCGTGCCGACGACCTCGCCGGAGGCGGTCCCGCCCGTCCCTCCGTCGCCCGGCGCCGTCGTGACTGCGGCCGCGGGAACGGCAGGCGTGAAGGTCCATTGGGGAGCGGCCGCGCTCGGCGTGCATGCCGCCGCCGCGAAGACGAGGACGAGAGGGAGAGCCTTGAGCCGGTTCACGATGCGCCTCCTGCGCGGCGCGGGGCGCCGCGATCGATGCCGACGAGGAAACTCGTACTGCTGCGCTATGAATACCGCCGGCGCTGCGGCGTTGGACGTGCCGGGCGAACTGCCGCGACGGGCCGAAGGTCCCGACCCGTTCAGGCCTGCCGGCCGCGCTCGCGCGCGGGCGATGCGAGCGACGCGAGCGACGTATGGGCGAGCTCGCGACGCACCGCCGCCGTGGCCGCGCTGAATGCGTCATGCGCGGCGCACCTGCCGACGGGGTCGCACGGGATGCCGCGCAGGACGCAGCGCGCAGGCTCGATGGAACGCTCCGCCGCATCGACGATGGCGAGCAGGTCGATCGCGGTCGCCGACCGGGCCAGCCGGTACCCGCCGCGTCGACCGGTGCTGCCCGCAACGAGGCCGGCGCGGCCGAGATCGCCCAGGACGTGGGCCACGAACCGCGGCGGGATGCGCATGTGCTCGGCAATCGCAGCCGCGCTCAGGAGCTCCGTACGGCCGGCGCCTGGGTCCTGTGCGCGCTCATGTTCGGCGAGGGCGAGCATCGCCCGCACCGCATAGTCACCCCGGAGAGACAGGCTCACGCGCATGCCCGCAGCCTCCGCGAAGACCGCTGGCGGGCGGAAGGGCCGAACGGCCCGCCGGCGCTCCCGGCCATGCCGTCAAACCCGTCAGTTGGAGAGGGCGTCATACCTCGTCATCTCGACGTAGGCCCGGCCAGCGACCTTCGTGCCGGTCAGCTGGTTCCCCGTGTCCGGATCGAAGGTGACGCCGAGCTCCCCGCTGACGACCTGCGAGCCCTCCCAGTACACGACCCCCGTCGTCGCGCGCGTGTCGAGCTCCTGATCGCGAACCGTCGACACGAGCGTCAGCTGGTCGTTGGCCGGGCCAAAGGTCTCCTGGCTGATGTTCAGCTGCCATCCCTGCGTCCATGTTCGATTGGTGCGCGGGCTCGTCCACGGCGATTCACCGCTGGAGATGCCGAGCTGGTCGTCGCGGATGTGCGTGATCGTGCCGTCGGGCGCGACGCGCGTGCCGTAGACCAGGATCGGCACGGCGTGCTCGTCGAGCACCTGCGAGACGGTGATGTCGGTGCCATCGTCGAGATTGATCGCGAACCAGTTCCAGCCGCCGCTGCCGACCGACACGAAGTCGCCCCACTGGTGGTCGAACCAGGCGATTCCGTCGACGGGGAGCTCACGGCCGTCGACCGTCAACGTTCCGGTCGCCGAGAGTCGGGTTCGCGAGTAGTAGTACGAGCTCCCGGCATCGGCGAAGCCGACGTAGCCGATGTCGTTGTGCAGCGCCGGCGGCTTGGTCGACTTCAGGTCGAGCGACAGACCGAACGAACGTCCGGACGCGGTCGCCTCCTCGGGGGTCAGCGCCGCCTGGATTCGATCCGTCCCGTTTGCACCCGCGAGCCGCCAGGGCGCGGCCGCCACGGGCGCGGCGCCGGCCGCGACGAGATCCGGGCTGAGGCCGGAGATGCCGAGGTCGAAGCCGGTCGGGGCGCCGTTGGGCCCGCGCGGCGATCGATCCACCTGCGGGCCGATCTCGCTGCGCTGGGCGTAGGTGAACCGTTGCCCGTCCTCGTCGGTGAGCGCGAGGTGCGAGGCCCACGCGACCGGCACGCCGCCGCGCTCGGCGCGGAAGATGAC
>DATAIB010000084.1:0-2284 GCA_036262855.1 Candidatus Limnocylindrales bacterium | reverse complement strand
AACGGTTTCGATGAGGCCATCGCGGCGGCCACTGTCGACCTTTCGACGGAGGCTCCGGATGTAGACCTCGACGATGTTGGAGCCCGGCGTCGAGTCGGCCGGCCAGAGCATCGCGATCACGTGCTCTTGCGGAAAGACCTGGCCGGGGTGCCGAGCCAGGAGCTCGAGGAACGCGAACTCGCGGGCGGTGAGTCGGATCGGCCGCCCGCCGCGAGCGACTGCCAGCGAGCGGGGATCGAGTTCGAGGTCGCCAACGCGGATCGTCGGCGGCGCAGTCGTCGTGGACCGACGGACGAGAGCACGAATCCGAGCCTTCAGCTCCGCGATCGCAAACGGCTTCCCGAGGTAGTCGTCGGCGCCACGATCCAGTCCGTCGACTCGATCATCGACACCGGTCAGGGCGGTGAGCATCAGGATCGGGGCGCGGAAGCCCCGATGGCGGAGTTCCTGGCAGACGTCCAGACCCGACATTCCGGGGAGGATCACGTCGAGGATGACAAGCCCGTACGGCGCGGCTTCGACCCAATCGATGGCGTCGCGTCCATTCGCCACGGTATCGACCGCATGACCGTCATCCGACAGGGCGAGCCGGATCCCGGCGGCGATCGCCGGTTCGTCTTCCACGACGAGGATTCGCACCGACCGTGCTCCGTTCGTGACACCAGGGTCGCCCAGCCAGCGATCCGTCGAGGTCACTCTACGGTGACGCGCTGAATCGGCCCTGAAGGCTCCTTCATCGGAGATTCAGCGGCCGCCCGGAGCCTTGGGCGAGATGGCGGACAACTCGGCGACACGCGCCGGGCCGCGGGAAGAGCCAGCGACCGCGCCCTGACGAGTCGTTCCGCCGCGACTGGTCGAACCTTGACGTCCGGCCGCTGCCGAACCTGAGCCCGCTCGGCACGCGGGTTGGTTCGGCCGGGGGCCATATCACGCCAGGAGGATGCGATGCCACGCCGCCTCGCGCTTCTTGCCGCGATGGTCATCGCGGTCCTGGTGTTCGCGGAGCTCAACACGACGCCCGTTGAGACCAAGGCGGTCGCCTCGAGCTGTAACCCGGCCGGCGAGTGTCCGCCACCAACCCCAAGCCCCTCGCCCGCGTCCGCCCTCGGAATCAACCACGTCGTGGTCGTCTGGCTCGAGAACGAGGAGGCGACGGGCGTCACGGCAGCGACGATGCCGTACCTGTTCGGGTTGGCCACGCAGTACGGCCGGGCCGATGCGTACTACGGCGTGGGCCACCCGTCACTGCCGAACTACCTCGCCGTCTGGTCGGGCTCGACGCAGGGCGTGATCGACGATGGGACGCATGACCTCGGAGCGCCGAGCTTGAGCAGCCAGATGGCCGCGGCCGGCCGGTCATGGCGGACCTATGCGCAGGACTATCCATCGACAAGCGGATGCCACACCGGATCGTCGTATTCCGGTGGCGCTGACGGCCCCGGCGTCGCCGGCACGTACGCGCGGAAGCACGACCCGGCGATGAGCTTCACGGCGGTCTCGACGACGAGCCAGTGCTCGAATATCGAGCCGCTCGCGAAGTTCGACCCGTCGGCCAACGTCGCGTTCGTCGTCCCAAACCTCTGCAACGACGGACACGACTGCTCGCTCGCGACGGCCGACGACTTCCTCAAGGCGTTCGTTCCGAAGGTGACCGGCGCCGCAGACTGGGCCCACACACTCCTCGTCATTTCCTTCGATGAGGGCTCGACGAGCACCAACGGCGGCGGCCGAGTCTTCACGGCGGTGATCCGCGACGGCCTTTCCGGAGTCGTCTCGACGACGACCCATACTCACTACAGCCTGTTGCGGACGATCCAGAACCTGAATGGGCTGGCGTGCCTTGCGAACTCGTGCGGCGCGAACACGCTGAGTGAATTTCTCCACTGAGCGGGGACGGCTCGTCATGCGCGCGCGGCCCAGTTTCGGTGGATTGCGGCCCCTTTCACGGGGATGATCCAGCGCGAGCGGGCCAGTGTGCGGCGTGGGATACGAGCGCCAGCGGGCCCGGGCTGAGCTGGCACCGGGATCGGTCGACGGACGACCGCGAAACGTCGGCTCGTGTGGGCGATCGCAAACGAGCGTCTCGGCGGGTCGATCGGCAGGCTATGGCAGGCGCCGGCGCCGCTCGCTAGACTGGCCTCCTCCCGAGCGGGAGTAACTCAGTTGGCAGAGTGTCTGCTTCCCAAGCAGGATGTCGCGGGTTCGAATCCCGTCTCCCGCTCCACCTTCTTCTTCGCCCGTTGATGGCCAGACGTTTCTGCCTGTCAACCGCGGTTTTGGCGGA
>DATAIB010000083.1:0-1981 GCA_036262855.1 Candidatus Limnocylindrales bacterium | reverse complement strand
CCGCCACCCCGATCGAGCTGCCCGTGCTCACCCGCAAGGACTTCGTGTCCGACCAGGAAGTGCGCTGGTGCCCCGGCTGCGGTGACTATTCGATCCTCGCCCAGACCCAGAAGGTGATGCCGGACTTCGGGTACCCGAAGGAGAACATCGTCTTCATCAGCGGCATCGGCTGCTCCGGCCGCCTGCCGTACTACATGAACACGTACGGGTTCCACACGATCCACGGCCGCGCGCCGGCGATCGCAACGGGTCTCAAGGCCTCGCGCCCCGACCTCATGGTCTGGGTGATCACCGGCGATGGCGACGCGCTGTCGATCGGTGGCAACCACCTGATCCACTCGCTGCGGCGCAACGTCGACGTCCGAATCATCATGTTCAACAACCGGATCTACGGCCTGACGAAGGGCCAGGCGAGCCCGACCTCGGAGCTCGGCAAGGTCACGAAGTCGTCGCCGTACGGCACGGTCGACTTCCCGGTGAGCCCGCTCGCGATCGCGCTCGCCGCCGAGGCGACGTTCATCGCCCGCTCCGTCGACACGCACACCGAGCATCTGCAGGCGACCCTGGACGCGGCAGGCCGGCATCGCGGTTCGACCTTCGTCGAGGTCCTCCAGAACTGCAACATCTTCAACGACGGTGCCCACCGCGAGTTCACGGACCGCGAGGTCCGAGATGACCGGATGCTGTTCGTCGAGCACGGCAAGCCGATGATCTTCGGCAAGGACCACGACAAGGGCATCCGCTGGACCGGCAACGCGCCGGAGGTCGTGACGCTGGGCGTCGACGGCGTCACCGAGGCCGACATCCAGGTCCACGACGAGACGTCGCCGCTCATCGCGTTCATGCTCAGCCACATCTACTGGCCGGAGTTCCCGGTGCCCGTCGGCGTGATCCGGCGCGTCTCGCGCCCGACCCACGACCAGATGCTCAACGACCAGCTCGCCCAGTCGATCGCGACGCGCGGCCAGGGCGACCTCAGGAAGCTGCTCAACGCCGGCGAGACGTGGACCGTTTCCGAGGACGGAGTGACCGCGTGATCTGCCCCGTCTGTCGCTTCGGGAACTTCCCGGGCGACGACGTCTGCGCCAACTGCGGCGCCGACCTGTGGAATGCGGACACCCCGCAGAGCGTGACCTCGTTCCGGGGCAAGCTCCTCGGGATGCACCTCGATGAGCTTGGCGCGCCGGAGCCGCAGCTGATCGACGTGGAGTCGTCGGTTGACGACGCCGTGGGCCGGATGCGAAGCGAGAACGTCGACTGCCTGCTCGTCACCGACAAGGGCGCGCTCGTCGGGATCTTCACGGATCGCGACGCGATCCTGAAGGTGGCCGGCCGGCCGACCGCCGGGCGGACGATGGGCGACGTGATGACCCACGATCCCGTGATCCTGCGCAGCGGCGATCCAGTCGCCGTCGCGATCCACAAGATGGCCGTGGGCGGCTTCCGCCACGTGCCGATCGTGAAGGGCGGGGTTCCCGTCGGGGTCGTCTCGGCGCGCGACGTGTTCCGGCACCTCGCCACCGATCTTGGCTGATCCGGCGATCGCGCCGGAGGGCAACGGCGCCGCGGCCGGTCCCGTCCTCGTCCTCGCCGACGACCTCATCTGGGCATCCCGGCTGGCCGAGGCGCTGACCGCCGCAGGTGCCACGCCGCGCCGAGTGCGGCGGGTCGAGGACCTCCAGGACGCTTCGCTGGCGATCATCGACCTGACCGCGCGGGCGTACGACGGTGTCGCGGCGATCCGGGCGGCTCGGGACGCGGGGGCGCGCGTCGTCGCGGTTGGCCAGCACGACGACGCCGCCCTTCGGCGAGCGGCGCTCGATGCGGGCGCGGAGCGCGTGTTCACCTACCGCGCGCTCTTCGAAGGCGGCGCGAAGCTCCTCGGTGCATGGCTGGCGAGATGACCGTCGCGGCGCCGACGGGCTTCGCGAACCGGCTGGACCGCGCCCGCGATGGCATGCGGAGCCGGGGCGCCGCGGCG
>DATAIB010000082.1:0-14288 GCA_036262855.1 Candidatus Limnocylindrales bacterium | reverse complement strand
GGTGAAGACGGCGTTCGCCGCGTGGTGCGGCGTCGTCCGCGCAACCTACGGCGGCCACCGACTCGCGGACCTGGGAGGCTGGGCGCGCCATGCCCCGCTGCTGGGCATCGCGTTCGGCGGGATCCTGGTGGCCGCCATCGGCCTGCCGGGCATGGCGCTGTTCGATGCGCGGGCCGGGCTGATCTCCGGTTCGATGCCCGGGTTCGGAACGCTCCCCGCGGTCCTCGTGACGGCGATGCCGGCGGTCTACCTGGGGCGGATTGCCCTGGCCGGGGTCGCCCCCATCAGCGCAGCCGTGGGCGGCGGCCCGTCCGGCCGCCCGCGTCGGACCCGCGGCCGGGCGGCCGGCTGGTCCGGTGCGTCGGTGCGGCAGGTGGTGTTCGTGCTGCCCGCGGAGGCACGCGCCAACCGGGCGCCGCTGATGGCGCTCGGCGTGCTCGCACTCTCCGTGATGGCCCTCGCCACCTCAGCAGGCGGCGCCGGGGGCTAGGTCGACGGGCGGAGGCGCAGCCGGCCGAACGGCCGAAGCCTCGGATGGAGCGAGCTGCGCGAGCGACATTCGTCAGCGAGGCCGGCCGGTCGGCGAGCCTCCGACCGTCGTGGTCAGCCCTCGGGGCCGATCACCCACTTGTCGATCTCGCGGGAGTAGTCGACGAGCTCGCCGGGCTTGAACCACAGCGCGAGCTCCGCGGCAGCGGTCTCCGGCCCATCCGAGGCGTGGACCAGGTTCTGGCCGGTCTCGATCGCCAGGTCGCCGCGGATCGTGCCCGCCGCTGCCTCGTGGGCGCGTGTCGCGCCGACCATCACGCGAACCGCCGAGATCACGTTCGGGCCCTCGAGGGCGATCGCGACGAGCGGGCCGGACGTGATGAAGTCGACGAGCCCGTTGTAGAACGGCTTGCCGGCGTGGACGGCGTAGTGCTGCTCTGCCAGCGAACGCTCCACCTGCATCAGCTTGAGGCCCACGGGCTTGAGCCCGCGCTCCTCGAACCGGGCGAGGATCCGACCGACGAGCAGGCGCTGCACGCCATCGGGCTTGATCAGGACGAGAGTTCGCTCGGTCACGAGGCCTCCAGGTTGTCCGCGGCCGCGTCGTACGCGGCCTCGGCTTCGAGATGTCGGCCCAGCAGGCGCTGGGCGTCGCCGCGC
This sequence comes from Candidatus Limnocylindrales bacterium, assembly GCA_036262855.1. Taxonomy (GTDB): domain Bacteria; phylum Chloroflexota; class Limnocylindria; order Limnocylindrales; family CSP1-4; genus UBA5189. The sequence continues at coordinate 13,139 of DATAIB010000082.1, read as the reverse complement.
AGGAGCGCGGCCATTGGTTCACGACGCAGGTGCAGGACGTCGAGGACGGCCGGCGCGCGGGTCGGATCATGACGCAGGACGAGGGCAAGGCGCAGGAACGCCTTGTCGGGATCGTGATCCAGCTCGTCGCGGGCACGATCCAGCTCCACGGAGGGGTCAGGCTCCGCGTGGCGACGGCGGGGCGCCTGGCCCGCTGCGGACGAGCCGGAAGCCGCACCGGCCGATGCGCGACCGGCAGCCGCTGCCGCCTCGGCCGCTGCCTCGAGCTCCGCGCGCCGGAACAGCTGCGTCTGCGACTCGCCAGCGGACGCTCGCGGCGGCAATGCGCGCCGAGCCGCCTCGCGGCCGCGATCCACGCCCCGTCGAACTTCCTCGATCTCGGTCCGATCGACCGGCCCGGCGGGCCACGACGCCCGACGCGGCATGCCGGCGAACAGGGTGTCGAGCGCCCCCGCATCGGAAGCCGGCAGGCGATCCATCAGCTCGCGGGCCTCGTCGGGCCGGCCGTCGAGCGCGGCAGCCTCCGCGCCGATGCACAGCGCGACGTCATCGGAGCCGCCCGCGGCGAGGTGCGCCGCCGCCGCCTCGGCCGCCCCTGCGCCGTCGCCGGTACGCCAGCGAGCTTCGGCGAGGATGGCGAGGCTGGAGGTGTCGAGCTGGTCGCGCCGGAGCAGGTCCTCGAGCTCAGCGCGCGCGAGGGTCAGCTGGCCCATGCGCAGGTGCACGCGGGCGAGGCGGACGTCCTCGGCGCCGCCGCTGGTCGCGGGAGCGGCACTGGCCGTGGCCGCCGCCGCACCCGAGGATCGCCGGGGCCCCTGCTCCGCCGAGGGCGTATCGGTCATGCGGGTAGTCTGAGGTGCCGGTCCAACCCGCGCAGGGATCGCGCCGGGGCGACCACGGACAGGCGAAGCAGGTCGTGACGGAAGAGCTGTCGCGCCAGGCGCGCAACGTCGTCCGATGACACGACTTCGACCGCCTCCAGCGCCTCGTCGAGCGTCAGCACCCGATCGTGCAGCGCCTCCTGGCCGCCGACCCAGGATGCGAGGTGACGCGTCTCCTCCATGCGCAGCTCGAGGCCACCGGCGAGGTACGCCTTCGCCTTCGCCAGCTCCTCGCTCGCGACGGGCTCGTCGCGGAGCAGCCGGAGCTCGCGGAGGATCGCGTCGATCGTCCGGCCCACTCGGCCCGGGTCCACCCCGGCCGACACCTGGAGCGCGCCGGCGTCGGCGTACTCGACGACGCCGGAGGACACGTCGTAGGCGAGCGCGTCGCGATCGACCATCGAGAGGAAGAGTCGGCTGCTCATCCCGTCACCCAGGATCACGTTGAGCACCGCGAGCGCCCACGTGTCCGGGTGGTCGCGCGGGAGCGCGGGCACGCCGAGGGTCACCTGCGCCTGCGTGGTGTCGCGCTTGCCGGTCAGGACCCGCTCGCCCGCCGGGAGCTCCGGCGCCGCCTCGAACCGGTGCACCGCGCCGTTGCCGCGCCCGAACGCGGCCCCGGCGAGATCGACTGCCTCGGCGTGTTGGAGATCCCCGGCGACCGCGACGACCGCATTGGCGGGCCGGTACATCGCGGACCAGAACGCCCGGATGCCGTCTGCGGGGAGCGCCCGCACATCGGACTCCTCGCCGCAGATCTCGCGCCCGAGCGCCGTCGCGCCGAACATCGCCTGCTGGAACAGGATCTGGCTGTACTCCGCCGGATCGTCGAGGTAGCCGCGGATCTCCTCGACGATGACCTCGCGCTCGCGATCGATCTCACCGGGGTCCAGCGTGGGGCGTGAGATGAGCTCGCCGAGGACCGCCATCGCGCGCTCGGTCTCGCGGCGCGGCACGCGTGCCCAGTAGACCGTCGTCTCGCGATCCGTGGCGGCATTGAACGAGCCGCCAACGCCTTCGATCGCCTCGCTCAGCGCGCGCGTGGTCGGGAAGCGCTCGGTGCCCTTGAACGTGAGGTGCTCCAGGAAGTGTGCCGTGCCCACCTGCCCGGGTGCCTCGAGACGGGACCCGGCTGGGACATACGCGGCGACCGACACGGACCTGGCCGAGGGCAGGCGCGCGCTGATCACTCGCGGCCCGTCGGGCAGCGTGGTCCGTTGGAACATCGCCGGGATGGTACCCGGGAGGCCTGAATCGAACGGCCGGCGCCTCGCGGCGCCGGCCGTGTTTCGAACGCGAGGGACGGCGTTACTTGGCGGGGAGGATCCCCGGCAGCCACGCCTGCAGGAAGAACACGACGAACGCGATGGCCACGACCCACATGAGCGTGGGGATCTGCGCCATCTTGCCGCGGACGACCTTGATCACGACCCACGAGATGAACCCTGCGCCGATGCCCACGGTGATGTCGTAGGTGAGCGGCATGAGGATCATCGTGAGCAGCGCCGGCAGGCCGTCCTCGATGTCGGCGACGTTGATGTCCTTGACCTGGGTGAACATCAGGTAGCCCACGAGGACCAGGGCCGGGGCCGTGGCGACGCTCGGGATGATGCCCGCGAGCGGCGCAAGCAGGACCGCGGCCAGGAACAGCAGGCCCGTGACGACCGATGCGAAGCCGGTGCGTGCGCCTTCGCCGACGCCGGCTGCGCTCTCGATGTACGTGGTGTTCGACGAGACGCCGGCGAGGCCACCGATGGCAGCCGCGGCGCTGTCGACCAGGAGGACCCGCCCGACACCGGGCACGGACCCGTCCTCGTTGGCGAGCCCCGCCTCGGCAGCGACGCCGGTCACGGTGCCCATGGTGTCGAAGAAGTCCGTCAGCATGATCGCGAAGATCACGAGGATCGCGGTCAGGAACGGCAGGGCGGAGAAGACGTTCGTCAGGTCGAACGCGCCGAGCGTCGAGAAGTTGGGCGTGAGCGTCATGGTCGTCGGGATCTTCGTGACGCCTGCCGCCAGGGCGACGAGGGTGGTGCCGATGATCGAGATCACCAGGGCCGCCTTGATCCCGCGAACCCACAGGATGAACGTGATCGCGAGGCCGAACAGGAAGACGAATTGCGCGGGCGCCGTCGGGAACGAGGGCGCGACGAGCGTGCCGACGCAGCCGTGCTCGAGGCCCGCGAACGGGGAGCAGCCCGACTGGATCAGCCCGCCGTTGGCGAAGCCGATGAACAGGATGAACAGGCCGATGCCGGCGCCGATCGCGCGCTTGAGCGCGAGCGGAACCGCGTTCATGACCGCCTCGCGGAAGCCCACGAGGACGAGCAGGAAGACGAGGATGCCCTCGAGCACGATGACGCCCATGGCGCCGGCGGGCGTGAGGCCGCGGCCGGTCAGGCTGAACGCCACGATCGCGTTGATGCCGAGCCCGGCCGCAAGGGCGAGCGGGTAGTTCCCGATCACGCCCATCGCGATGGTCATGAGGCCCGCAACCAGGGCGGTCCCCGCCGACAGGGCGACCCGGCCGGGATCGTCGGGGGCGAGGCCGAAGCCGTCGCCGAGGATGCTCGCGTTGAGGAACACGATGTAGACCATGACCATGAACGTGGTCAGGCCCCCGCGAGCCTCCGTCCACAGGTTGGTCCCGCGTTCCTGGAACTTGAAGTACGAGGCAAGCGCGCTCACTCGGGGTCGTCCCTCCTCCACCAGTGCGCGGGTCGCGCCGGGGCGGGCACGGTCCGCGCCTCCCATCGAGGGCCCAGGGGCGGGCCCTCCTCCTGGGCCGGATGGTACGCCGCGTCGGAGCGCGGATTCGACGATTTTCGCGCGGTCCCGGGACCGCTTCGGGACCCCCGCGGGCGGCGCATGGGGCGTGCGCGCTACTCCTCCGAGGGCGCCGAGTCGAGTCCCAGGAGCTCCATCTGGACGAAGCCGGACGTGTCGAAGGCGAGCTGTCGCGGCTCGAACGGCGATTCCCCGTCGGTGCCGCCCGGCGTGAACTCGACCACGACGGATTCGTCGCCCTGGACCAGCGTGTAGACGAGGAGCTGGTCCGGGCGCGTCTGGAAGTCGAGGTGCTCGAAGGAATCCACGTTCAGCGTGATCGCGATCGGGGTGAAGTAGGTGGAGACATCGGGCTGGTCGACGACGATCCGCTCGACCCAGCCCGTGCCGTGGGCCTCAACGGACCGACCGCGCAGATAGCGATACGAGACTGTCTGCTTGAGCAGGGGCCGGAGCAGGTTGAGCATGTCCTCGCGGCTCGTGACGACGCCCTGGTTCACGAAGAACTTGGCAGGCGGCTGGGTCGGCACGAAGCACCTCCTCGAAGGCACGCGGGAGGGCGAGATCGGCGCGATGGTAGCGCGGCATGGTGCTCGGGAACAGTTGCCGTCGGGTGCCGAAATTCGGCCGCGTATGATCGCGCCATGCTCCTCGCCGTCGATGTCGGGAACACCAACGTCACGATCGGGTCGTTCCGGAACGGCGCGCTCGTCGCCGTTCGGCGCGCCGCGACGCCGAAGGCGGGCACGGCCGACGAGCTGGAGCTGCTGGTCGAGGGCCTGCTCCGGCTGGACGACACCGCGTTCGCCGACGTCTCCGCCATCGTGGTCTGCTCCGTGGTGCCGCGCGTGGCCGCCGCGCTCGAGGCGGTCGCGGAGCGCCGGGACCGGCCAATCCTGCTTGCTGGTGCCGGCACGGTCCCGCTGCCGATCCGCGTCGACCGGCCGGGGGACGTGGGTGCCGACCGGCTCGTGAATGCCCTGGCGGCATCGCGCCTCTACGGGACGCCGGCGGTGGTGGTGGACCTGGGCACGGCAACCACGTTCGACTGCGTCGCAGCTGACGGCGCCTTCGTCGGTGGCGCGATCGCGCCGGGCATCGAGCTCGGGCTCGAGGCGCTCGCGACGCGAACCGCGAAGCTGCCGCGCGTCGAGCTGGGAACGCCGGACCGGGCGATCGGGCGGGACACGGCGTCGGCGATCCAGTCGGGCGCGGTGCTCGGGTACCAGGAGCTCGTCGCGGGCCTGCTCGGGCGCATCCGGCGGGAGCTCGCCGACGCGGGCGATGTCGCCGCCGGTGACGTGCACGTGATCTTCACGGGTGGCCTGTCCGCGATGCCGTGGGCCGGCACGCTCGATGGCGTGGAGGCGGTCGATCCGGACCTCACCCTGAAGGGCCTCGCGATCCTCCACGCCGAGGTTGCGGGCGGCCAGCCGTTGAAGCTTTCGCTGTCGTGAGGCCTGCTTGACTGGCCGGCTGCGCGGGCGCCTGATCGCCCTCGGCGTCACGGGTTCCATCTCCGCCTATAAGGCCGTCGAGCTGCTCCGGCTGCTCACCGCGGAGGGCGCGGACGTCGTCACGCTGCTCTCGCCGTCCGCACAGCGATTCGTCGGGCCGCTGTCGTTTGCGGCGCTGTCCCGCCACCCGGTCGAGACGGACGTGCTCGACCTCCTCCCCGACGGACGGATCGGGCACATCGTCATCGCGGATTCGGCGGACGCCGTGGTCGTGGCACCCGCGACGGCGCACTTCCTCGCCGCCATGGCCTCGGGGCTGGCTGGGGACGTGGTCACCGCAGCGTGCCTCGCGACCGCCGCGCCGGTGGTCGTCGCGCCGGCGATGGACGGCGACATGTGGACGCATCCCGCCACGGCCGCCAACGTGGCCAGGCTCCGCGACGTCTTCGGGTACACCGTCGTGGCGCCCGAGTCGGGGCCATTGGCGTCGGGCCAATCCGGCGTCGGAAGACTCGCCGAGCTGGGATCGATCGTCGATGCGGTCGTCGCAGCGGTGGGCGATCGACCCGTGCGCCAGCCTGATCCCGCGGCCCGCCCGCCGCTCGCGGCCGAGGCGCCGCGCGAATCCGACCTCGTCGGCCGGCGCATCGTGATCACCGCCGGCGGCACGCGAGAGCCGATCGATCCCGTTCGCTTCATCGGCAACCGCTCCACCGGGAAGATGGGTGTCGCGCTCGCCGAGGCGGCCATCGCCCGCGGCGCCTCCGTGACGTTGATCGCCGCCGCGACCGAGGTCGCCCTGCCATCGGAGGCGCGGATCGTCCGGGTCGAGACCGCCGCGGAGCTGGGTGACGCCCTCGGCGACGCCATGGGCGCCCGGAAGCCCCCGGATGCGCTCGTCATGGCGGCCGCCGTTGCGGACTTCACGCCGGCGCGCGTGTCGGAGGGGAAGATCGCGCGATCGGACGGCCTCACGCTCGAGCTCTCCCCCACCCCGGACCTGCTTGCCGGGGTCGCTGCCGCAGCACGCGCAGCAGCGCAGCCGCTCGTGCTCGTCGGTTTCGCCGCTGAGACGGGCAGCCTCGATCGAGCGCCCGGCAAGCTGGCCGCCAAGGGCATCGATCTCCTCGTCGGCAACGACGTGTCGGAGGACGGTTCCGGGTTCGGGACGGACACCAATCGCGTCACGATCTTCGATCGCGACGGCGGTCGCGACGAGCTGCCGCTCATGTCGAAGCGCGACGTCGCAGATCGGATCCTCGACCGGGTCGTTGCGGCGCTCGACGCCCGTGGCGCTTCGGCGCAGACTGCCGGCAGCGAGGAGGATCGACCCGGATGAGCGCTGAGACCCAGAACGTTCGCAGGCTGACCGTGTCGGACATCGGTCGCATGTACGCCGATGGCGAGCCGATCCCGATGCTCACCGCGTACGACTTCCCGACCGCGCGGATCGTCGATGACGCGGGCGTTCCGATGATCCTCGTCGGGGATTCGCTCGGCCAGGTCGTCCTCGGCTACGAGACCACGGTCAAGGTCACGATGGCCGAGATGCTCCACCACACGCGGGCCGTGGTTCGCGGCACGAAGCGGGCGCTGGTCATCGGCGACATGCCGTTCCTCACCTACTCGACGCCGGAAGAGGCCATCGAGAATGCGGGCCGGTTCATGCAGGATGCCGGTGCGCAGGCGGTGAAGATCGAAGGCGGCGTCCGCTCGGCCAGGATCATCGAGGCGCTGGTGAAGTCCGGCGTTCCCGTGATGGGCCATATCGGCTGGACGCCGCAGTCGCAGCACGGCCTTGGCGGCAAGGTCAAGGTCCAGGGCAAGTCGCGCGACGCGGCCCGGGCGATCCTGTCCGACGCGATCGCGGTGCAGCAGGCTGGTGCCTTCGCGATCGTGCTCGAGCTGGTCCCCGAGCAGCTGTCCGCGGTGATCACGTCGCGGCTGGGGATCCCGACGATCGGCATCGGCGCTGGGCCGCATTGCTCGGGCCAGGTCCAGGTCATCCCGGACATGCTCGGGCTGGGCGACTTCCATCCGAAGCACGCTCGCGCATACGCGGACCTCCAGGGCACGATCGCCGCAGCGACGAAGGCGTGGATGGCCGACGTCGTGGCGGGCACGTTCCCCGGGCCGGCCGAGTCGGTTCGCATGGACGATGCCGTGCTCGATGAGGCGCTCGGGCGCAACGCCGACGATCGCGCCTCCGATCGCATCCCGGACATGATCCCGCTCGACCGCGACCTCTAGATCCCCGGCAGTCCGCAGCCCGCAGCCCGCCCGCACGCGCTGGTCGGCGGGCAACGTACGAGATTTCGTACGTCCGGCGGGTGGCGCTGCTGCTTTCGCCCATCCAAGAGACCGAAGCGCGCATTCGTCCGCTGAACGTCCGATATCTCGCGCACTCGACGGTTGAGCGGGCATCCGCGTCCGATGCAGGACGTCGTCGAGGGGCTTCACCCGCCGGACGCGCGATAGTTCGTACATCGATCCCCGGGCTTGAGCCTGTGGGCCAACGATCACGCGAGGGCGGCACACTCCGCGTGGCGGAAGCAGGTCGGGACGTGGTCGTTGACGAGACCGGCCGACTGCATGAACGAGTAGCACGTCGTCGGCCCGACGAACGCGAAGCCGCGCCGCTTGAGGTCCTTCGACATCGCGCGTGACACCCCGGTCTCGGCCGGCAGCGACCCGTCCTCGAACGAGCCCTCGATCGGTCGACCACCCACGAACGACCAGACGTAATCGACGAAGGACACGCCGCCCGCCTCCAGCAGGAGGATCGCGCGGGCATTCGCGATCGTCGCCTCGATCTTGGCGCGTTGCCGGACGATCCCGGGGTCGGCGAGCAGGCGGTCGACGTCGGCCGGCGCGAACTCGGCGACGGCGTCGGGTTCGAAGTTCGCGAACGCGGCCTTGTAGCCGGCGCGCTTTCGAAGGATCGTGAGCCACGACAGCCCGGCCTGGGCGCCTTCGAGCGTCAGCAGCTCGAAGAGGTGACGCCGGTCGCGCGACGGGACACCCCACTCGGTGTCGTGATGCTCGACGTTGAGCGGGTCGCCGCTGGCCCAGGCGCATCGCACACGCTGCATCCGGGCCATCGTAGCCGCGCCGTTTCGCGTAGCCTCCCCGGCGTGACGACCGTCCTGCTCCGAACCCGCGCAGAGCTTCGAGCCGCGCTCGCGACCGCACCCCGCCCGATCGGACTCGTGCCGACGATGGGCTGGCTGCACGAGGGCCATCGCTCGCTCATGCAGCGCGCCCATGCCGAGAACCGGACCACGGTCGTGACGATCTTCGTGAACCCGCGCCAGTTCGGCGACCCTGCGGATCTCGAGAAGTACCCGCGCTCGGAGGGGCGCGATCTCGCGATGTGCACTGAGGAGGGCGTCGGGATCGTCTTCGCGCCAGGCGTGGACGAGGTCTACCCGCCCGGGTTCGACACGACCGTTTCGGTCGGCGCGATCGCCGAGCCCCTCGAGGGCGCCGCCCGGCCGGGCCACTTCGATGGCGTCGCGACGGTGGTCTCCGTGCTGTTCAACCTGGTTGGCGCGGAGCACGCGTACTTCGGCCAGAAGGATGCGCAGCAGCTGCTGGTGATCCGCCAGATGGCGCGTGACCTCGCGATCCAGACCGAGGTCATCGGCTGCCCGACGGTCCGCGAGTCCGATGGGCTCGCGATGTCCTCGCGCAACGTGCACCTCTCGCCGGCCGAGCGCGCGGCCGCTCCCGCGCTGCGTCGCGCATTGCTCGCGGCGCGCGCCCGATGGGTGTCGGGCGAGCGATCGGGCGAGGCGCTCCGGTCCGTGATGCGCTCCGTGATCGACGCCGAGCCGCTCGCGACCGCCGACTACGTCTCGGTCGCGGACGGCGTCTCGCTCAAGGAGCTCGACACGATCGACGGACCTGCCCTCCTGTCCCTCGCCGTCCGGTTCGGAACGACCCGGCTCATCGACAACGAGCTGCTCGCGTAGTCCGGCCCGGGCGGGCCTAGCCGGCCCATTCCGTGGCGACCTCGAGGATGCGGTCGACGTCGAGGTTCGTCCCGACCAGCTCCTTGATCATCTCGATCTTCTCGTGGTCCGCGGCGTGGGTCTTCACGAGCAGGTCGTGGATCTCCGACGCCACGGTGTAGGTGTCATCGGGCACCAGGGTGGCAAAGAGGTCCGCTCTCCTGATTGCTTCGATCACGGGCTTGCGCGGGCGATAGCCGCCGGTCAGCACGAGCCCGATGGCCGCACCGGCGTGTGCATCCTCCAACTTGAGGGTCGGTTGTGTCAGCTCTTCTGTCGTGGCGGCCCGCGGCGTCCCCATGAGGTGCGCGGTCGTGAGCGTGAGGATCACGTCCTCGCGATCGCCGGGCACGATCACGAGCGTTCCGGGCCCCACCCGTTCGAGCATGTGGCCGGGCTCCATCGCACCGATCGCGACGCCGTCGATCACGCGGTCGAGGTCAGGCCCGCGGTTGATCGTTTCGCCGTGGACGCCCTCGAGGATCATCTCGAGCGTCGGGTTCGACAGGATCGGCCGCACCGGCAGCACGCCGAGCAGCGGGATGCCGTACGGCTTGAGCCCGTCCTCGAGCACGCGCCGGATGCCCGGCTGGGCCACGACGTCGACCTTGTTCACGATTGCGCCGGCGACCGTGACGCCGTGCTTCGCGAAGAGCGAGGCATTGAGCACGATCTCGTCGATCGGCCGGCCGACGCCACCTTCGCTGACGATGACCGCAGGTGCCTGGAGCTGGCCCGCGACCGCAGCGTTCGACAGCCCGATCACCGCACCGACGCCGGCATGGCCCGTGCCTTCGATCAGGAGGGCGTCGTGATCCCGGAACGTCGCGTGGGCCGTCGCGATCTTCGCCGGCAGGTCCTCGACGACCTCACCCGCGATGTAGGCCTTCGTGAATCCCCGCGGGATGTGCACCGGGCTCAGGACCGAGTACGGCTCCTGCAGCCCGAACGCGGAGCGCATGAGGACGGCGTCCTCGTCCGCGGGTTGGCCTTCGTCGATCACGGTCCGCTGGCCCACCGGCTTCATGAACCCGGCGTTCAGCCCGCGGCGCAGGAACCCGTCCATGAGCCCGAGCGATGCCGTGGTCTTGCCGCGGTTCTGCCCGGTGGCGGCGAGATAGAGCTGGCGCACGGGTCGAACGGTTCGCGCTGGGTGCTCGGCCGCCCGGCGTGCCGGCTAGCCGCGCGTCGCCGTTGTCTTGCGCTCGATCAGCGCAACGCCGTCGCGCAGTCGGGTGACGGTCTCGGCATCGACCGCGTCCGACTCCAGGTACGGGCCGAGGCGTTCCATCACATCGGCGACGAGCCCGAGGAACACCGACGCGTCGGCCACGAAGAACTGCGGCTCGTTGTTGTAGCGGACCAGGGTCAGCCGACCCTGGAGCACGCGGCGATCCTCGACGTGCGCGATCTGGGTCGCGAAGTTGTGGCCCTGGATGCCGTCGGGGTTGTTCAGGAAGTTCAGCGCGTTGTCGATCGCGAGGCCGAAGCGGGCGCGCCAGGCGACGAGCCGCTCGTGGACCTCGGGCGGGATGCGGACCTCGGCGACTTCGTCGAACACCTCGGGTGCGACGGTCAGCAGCCCGACGAGGGTCGTGCCGGGTCGCGCGCCGAGCATCACCTGCAGTGAGCGTTCGAGGGTGAAGACCTCGCTGTCGAAGCGGGGGCTCGTGATGACGTCGGTCAGGAGATCCTCGACGTTGTCGAGCGCACCCGGCTCCCCGAGCGAGTTCGACAGGGTGAGGATCTCCTCCTTGAAGAGGAACTTCTCTTCGTGATCCAGCATGGCCGGGAGCGTACCACCCGATCGGCCGGCCGCTGCCGGCTCGCCAGCGCCGTCGTCTCGACCCCGCCGCTGGCTCGTCGCCGCCCATGGCTCGCGCGTCCGCGCGCGACCTGGTCGGCTACGTCGCACCTCGCCCGCATAAGCGGCAGCCAATCGGGCGCCGCGATCATCTGGTCATGTCCATGCGACGCGGACCGCTCACGCGCGGCACAGACCGCGGTCGAACCATCGTGTCGGCGTTGATGCGAGATGCAGAGGCAGCGCGACTGGAGAGCGGGACGAGCTATGCCGAGATCGGCCGGCGGCTCCGCCTCGCACCCAGCCAGGTCCGGGCGATCCTGCGCGATCAATCACCGGAGCTCACGATCGTGCGGGCCGCGCAGGTCCTCGAAGCGGTGGGCCTGGAGCTGTCGGCGAGGGCGTTTCCCAGCGGCGCTCGGGTACGAGACGCGGGCCAGGTTGCGCTGCTCGGCCGCCTCCGGAACCGCGTGCACCCCGCCCTCGGATGGTCGTTCGAGGTGCCGGTCGTCGGCTTGGCCGTACCCGGTGTGATCGACCGTCGGGCGTGGGACGCGGGTATCGATGGGACCGGCGTGCGCGTACGGATCGATGCCGAGACGCACGTCGGCGACACGCAGGCGGTCCTGCGGCGGGTATCGCTCAAGCAGCGCGACGGCGAGGAGAGGTGCGTGATCCTGCTGCTGTCCGAAACGAAGCATCACCGGCTCCTCCTCGAGGAGGCAGTCACCCTTCGCGCCGGGTTCCCTGTCGCGCAGCGGGCCGCGCTCGCCGCGCTCAAGGCCGGCCGGTCGCCCGAGGGCAATGCCCTCGTCCTGCTCTGAGCCGGGACCTCCTTCGACGGCTCGTCGTCGGTTGAACCGCCTCAACGACGCCTGGCCGCTCCGGCGCACCGTCGTTGTCCTGTCTCCTTCGCTGACCCGTCGGTTCATCCGACCGTCGAGCGGCCAAGCTCGTCACCGCACGCCGCCGCCCAGCCGGCCGGAGACATTCGTTCGTCCTTGCGTTGGTTGAACCGACGCCACGCAGGCGAACCCGCGGCGATCGGCAGCGACGACGACGAATCAGAAGGCCCGGCGGGGTGCCGGGCCTTCTCAGAGGGTGCGGTGCGGGTGCGACGGCACGCGTGCCGTCGGCGAGAGGATTACGGGTAGAGGCCGCGCAGCTGCGTGGCGTCGGCGACGCGCTGGACCGCCAGCAGGTATGCGGCGGTGCGCATGTAGCACTGCTCGCGGCGAGCGATGGCCAGCGTCTCCTGGAAGGACCGGACCATGATCGTCCGGAGCTTGTCGTTGACCTCTTCCTCGGTCCAGTGATCGCGGTTGAGGTCCTGGACCCACTCGAAGTAGGACACCGTGACGCCGCCGGCGTTGCACAGGATGTCCGGGATCAGGAAGATCCCCTTCTTCCAGAAGATCTCGTCGGCCTCGGGGGTCGTCGGCCCGTTGGCGGCCTCGGCAACGAGCTTGGCCTTGACGTTGTCAGCGTTGCGTGCCGTGATCTGGTTCTCGAGGGCTGCGGGGATCAGGATGTCGCACTCGACTTCGAGCACCTGCGCGTTGGTGATGTCCTTCGCGCCGGGGAAGCCCTGCACGGTCCCGTGCTCCTGCTTCCAGGCGATGACCTTGTTGATCTCGAGGCCGTTCGGATTGTGGATGCCGCCGGTCGAGTCGGACACGGCGACGATCGTCGCCGTCTCGGCAGTCATGAGCTGCGCGGCGATCGAGCCGGCATTGCCGAAGCCCTGGACCGCGACCTTGGCCTTCGGCAGCTCGATGCCGAGGTGGCGGGCCGCCTCGACGATGCAGAAGACCGTGCCGCGCGCCGTCGCTTCGTTGCGGCCCTCGGAGCCGCCGAGCGAGATCGGCTTGCCCGTCACAACGCCCGGGACGGTGTAGCCCGCGTGCATCGAGTAGGTGTCCATGAACCAGGCCATGATCTGGCCGTTCGTGTTGACGTCCGGCGCCGGGATGTCCTTCTCGGGGCCGATGAGGACCTCGATCTCGGTGAAGAACCGGCGGCTCAGCGCCTCGAGCTCCTTGGTCGACAGCTTCTTCGGGTCGACGATGACGCCGCCCTTGCCGCCGCCGTACGGGATGCCCACGACCGCGCACTTCCAGGTCATCCACATCGCGAGGGCCTTCACCTCGTCGATGCTCACGTCCTGGTGGTAGCGGATGCCGCCCTTGGCCGGGCC
>DATAIB010000081.1:0-4738 GCA_036262855.1 Candidatus Limnocylindrales bacterium | reverse complement strand
GTCGGGGTCGCCGGCGGGGGCCTCCTGTGCGCTTGGCGTTCACTGCAGCAGATGTGGACCAGGAGGAGGCGGCCATTCGATCGCTGTGACCGGCATCCGCGCCGTTCCGAACGCTGGGCGTTCCGAATCGCGCTTGGCCGGCCGAAAACCGCACGACGGCGATCCAGTCGATCGCGGTTTCCGCTGCAGTGAACGCTCAGCGTTCGGCGAGCCGACCTCGTGTCGCACCGTGCTGCGAGTAAGCCTCGGATAAGCGCCGGTTGCGACGATTGGGCCCATGGCGACACGAACGGACCGGCGCGCCGCGGCGGAGGAAGCTGCGGCGGGCATGCGGCGAACGATCGGCGAGGAGATCCGCAAGGCTCGACGGTCGGCGGGCACGAGCCTCGTCGAGGCGGCCGCCCTGGCTGGCATGTCGCATGCCCAGCTGTCGAGGATCGAGCGCGGCAGGCTGCCGACGGTGTCGGTCGACCAGCTGGCACGGGCGTGCGCTGCCGTGGGCCTGCGCCTCGTCGCACGGGCGGAAGTCGGGGCCGGGCCGGCGGTCGACAGTGGGCAGCTGGCGATCCTGGCGCGCTTCCCGAAGCTGCTCCCCAACCTGCCGCCACTCGCCAGGGAGGTGCCGTTCCCCAATCCGGGCGACGCTCGCGCGTGGGATGCGATGCTCCGGCTGGAGACAACGCGAGTTGCGTTCGAGGCGGAGGCCCGGTTGCGCGACGCGCAGGCACTCGACCGACGGTGCCAGATCAAACTCCGGGACGGCGCCGCCGACGTGCTGATCCTGCTCGTGAACGACACCGCGCACAACCGAGCATTCCTGGCCGAGCACCGGGAGGCGCTTCGGTCGACGTTCCCGCTCGACGGGCGGCAGATCCTACGGTCGCTCCGGGCCGGCAAGGCACCCGAGCAGAACGGGATGCTGATGATCTGACCGTCAGCGCTTCTTGCCGGCCTCGCGGCGCAGGACGAGCAGGTGCTGGTGCGTGATGTTGGGAACGAAGCCGTTGGGGTAGCCGTAGGGGCGAAGCCGGGTGCCGGCCTGGTACCAGATGAGGTCGCCCTTCGGCGTGAAGCCGGCGGCGGCCGCGCGGGCCGCCAGGTCCGAGCCGGTGAAGAGGTAGCGGCCGTCCTGATAGGCGTCGCGGACGATCAGCACGGCGTATCGGCCGCGCCGAAGGACGCGGTGCAGCTCGCCGAGCACCAATTCCATGCGGTCCAGGAAGGCCGGATAGTCGGCGGCATTGGCGAGGTCGGCGGGGTCGTCGGTGATCATCGCGTAGTCCGTCTTCCGATTGGCATGCGCGTCCGCGAGGGGACCCCCGGACATCGTCATCGGCAGTTGGACGTTGTAGGGCGGGTCGGTGGCGATGAAGTCGACGGACTCGGATTCGAGCGTCGGCAGGATGGCGAGCGAGTCGCCGACACGGACTTCGCAGCCTGACGGGTCAAACGTTCGAACCCCGCCGGGGTCATTCGAACCGAGGTCGAGGAGCTCCGGGCCGAGCCCGCCTCGCTCCGCGAGCGCAGCCGCAACCACCTCCGCGTACACCGAGGCCCACCGGGGCGACAGCTCGATGCCGAGCGCGCGCCGCGGGCCGCGCGAGATCGCAGCGCCCAGCAGGGTCCCGCCGACGCCCGCGAACGGATCGAGCACCAGCTCTCCGGACCGCGTGAAGAACTCGATGATCTTGGCCATGAGCCGCGGCGGCTTGTTGGCCCCGTGCTGGCGCCGGACCGCGTGGCCCAGCTCCGAGGGATACGCGGTCGTCCATACGGACTTGGTGAAGTAGAGCCACTCCTCGCCGGAGAGCTCGTTGAGCGTGTTCCGCGGATGCGGCGGCATGTCGGCAGGCGACCGGTTGGTCGCGCTACTCCGTGATCGGGAGGGTGTCGCCGGGCATGTCGATCGTCGGGACGAGCGGCGCTTCGCGCACCTTCCGGACCGGCGAGAACCACACGACGATGAAGGTCAGGGATGCACCCGCGAGGCCCACCCAGAACGCGGTTCGAAGCCCGTACGTCTCCGCGATGAACCCGCCGGCGATGGCGCCGGCGAGCGTGAGCAGCGTCGTGAACGTCGTGAACGAGGCGTTGACGCGGCCGAGGACGCGGTCGCTGACGGATGCCTGCATGAGCGACGTCTCGGTGACTTCGAAGACGGTCGCGAGGGAGTCGCCGAGCAGCTGCTGGCCGATCAGGAACAGCGCCCCCATCGAGATCCCGAGCACGGCGCCGGAGGCGGGCGCCAACGGGATCAGCGCGTTCCCGGCGATGAACCCGACGATGCCGATCAGGATCGAATGCCCGACGCCGAACCGCCGAACCATGATCGGCGTGAGCGCGGACCCCGCGAGCGAGCCGATCCCGCCGACCGCGGCGATGACGCCGATCGTCGCGGCATCGAGCCCGAGCTCCTTGTTCGCGAAGATCAGGTACGACGTCCCGAAGATGCCCCACAGGATGTGCGTGCCGCCGTGCGACAGCGCGAGCGCGCGCAGCAGCGGCGAGCCGAGGAGGATCCGGATCCCTTCGCGAATCTCGCGCAGCACGGGCTCGCGGTCCGCATGCGGGGTCGGTGGCGGCTCCGGCTTCCGGATCGTCGCGAGCAGGAGCGCCGAGAAGACGAACGAAACGGCATCGATGAGGATCGCGATCGGGGCGGTGAACGCCTGGATGAGGAAGCCGCCGAGCCCGAATGCGCTGAACTCCGCCACGGAGCTCGTCGCGGTCAACGCGCTGTTCGCGGCCACGAGGCGCTTGCGCGAGACCACCGTCGGCAGGTAGGCGTGATCGGCGACATCGAAGAACGTGGACAGCACGGCGGCCGCGAAGGCCACGAACACCAGCTGCAGCAGGCTCATCGCGTGGAAGATGAACGTGAGCGGGATCGAGCCCAGCAGGATCGCGCGACCGAGGTCCGCCCAGATGAGGATTGGTCGTCGTCGAAGCCGGTCGACCCAGGCGCCCGCCACGAGCCCGAACACGAGGCCGGCCACCAGCTCGGCTGAGCGGATCGCGGAGATCTCGATCGGGCCGGCATTCAGGACGAAGATCGCCGCGAACGGCAGGGCAGTCCGGGTGATGAGCGACCCGAAGATCGACACCGTGGCCGCCGACCAGACCGCGAGGAACGCGCGGTCGCGCCAGAGGGCGGCGACGGGCACGGGCGAACCGCCGGCCTCGTCGGCGTCGGCCTCCTCGGCCACTTCGTCGGCGTCCTCGGCCTCGGTGGCGTCTGCGGGCAACGGATATTCGGGCGTCTCGGGCATCGCCGCGAGAGCGTAGCGGCGCAGCGACCGATCTTGGGGACCCGATCGTGTGGCAGCATGGCGTCGATGCCCGCGAAGTTCAGCTCGGAACGGTTCGTGGGTCGGGAGCGCGAGCTCTCCCACCTCGCCGTCGCCCTCGAGGCTGCCGCCGATGGCCGCAGCCCGCGCCTGCTGCTGTCCGGCCGCGGCGGTGTGGGCGTCTCCCGGCTCGTCTCCGAGGCGGTTCGACGGGTTGGCCGGTTGGATGAGCCGTTCCAAGTGGTTCGGTGCTCGGCGGTGCCCGCGCGCGGTCGCGCCGCCTTCGGTCCGATCGTCGAAGGGCTCACGCCGTGGCTCTCGTCGTTGGATGACGCGACGCTCGCCGCGGTCGCGGGCCCTGGCGCCGAGCCGCTGGCGCGGTTGCTGCCCGGCGTCGCGAGCCGGCTCGGAGGCGCGATTCGGCATGAACGACGCAACTCGATTGCGCCCGAGCGCCGCGGCGCGTGGATCGGCGAGGCAATCCAGGGGCTGCTCGAGCGGGCTGGGGAGCGCCAGCCGATCCTGCTCGTGCTCGAGGACCTGCACCATGCGGACGACGGGACGCGGAACCTCGCCACGTTCCTGGCGCGCGTTGCGCGGCCCGCGCGCGCGTGCCTCGTGCTCACCTACGGCCGCGACCGACTGACTCGCGGCCACCCGTTCCAGTCGCAGCTCGCGACGATCAACGGCTCGTCCGATCCGCCCTCGCCGATCGACCTGGGGCCGCTCGACCGGTTCGACCTCTCGCAGCTCGTCACGGAGATCGAGGGCGAGCGCCCCACCGCGGCGGCACTGCTGCTGGTTGCGGAGCGGTCCGGTGGCGACCCACTGATCGCGGAGGAGGTCCTGGCGGCGCGACGGGAGCTGCCCGGGCTGTCGCTCGGTTCCACGCTTGATGAGCTGGTGCTGGCGCGGCTCGCGCGCCGGTCGCCGGAGGCGCGACGTGTGCTTCGGCTGGTGGCGCCGGCTGGGCGCCCGCTCAGTCGTGGGGAGCTGTCCGCGGTCGCTGGCACGTTCGAGGACCTGGTCGACGGGATCCCGCCGCGATCGACGACGAAGCCGCGCCGCGGCGACGGCGTGCTCGACGCAGACCTCCGCGCCGGTGTCATGGAGGCGCTCGATCACGGCTTCCTGCGCGAGCGACCCGACGGGCGCCTCGAGGTCCGGCACGAGCTCGTCGCGGCCGCGATCGAAGCGGACCTGCTGCCGGTCCAGCGCCGGCGGCACCACCTGGCACTCGCGTCCGCGCTGGGGTTGGACCCGGCGTCGTCGCTCACCCACTGGCTCGCGGCCTTCGAGCCGGCACGTGCGCGCGCGGCGGCACTCGCGGCCGCTGCGGACGCGGAGCACCTCGATTCAGCGGCCGATGCGCTCGCGGCGCGCGAGCTGGCACTGGAGCTCGGAGCTGCCGCGGGGGCGCGTGCCGCCGACGGCCGCCTGCTCTTCGAAAC
>DATAIB010000080.1:0-7474 GCA_036262855.1 Candidatus Limnocylindrales bacterium | reverse complement strand
ACACGGTCACGGTCGCCAGCGACGGGCAGGAGGCGCTCAAGCTCTGGAGCTCGGAGAATCCCGGGCTGATCCTGCTGGACGTGAGCCTGCCCAAGCTCGACGGCTACGCGGTCGCCGAGAAGATCCGGGCCGACGAGGGCGCCAAGGATCACGTGCCGATCATCATGCTGACCTCCGAGAAGGAGGTCGAGCAGAAGGTCCGCGGCCTGCGCGCCGGCGCGGACGACTACCTGGTCAAGCCCTTCCACCAGGCGGAGCTGCTGGCGCGCATGCGCGGGCTGCTGTCCCGGTTCGGGCCCGTGGAGGCCGGCGGCACCTCGCGGGTGCGGCCACCGCTCGGCAAGATGATCGCGTTCTACGGCGCCAAGGGCGGCGTGGGCGCGACGACGATCGCCATCAACACCGCGATCGCGCTCCACACGGAGCTGGACCGCAAGGTGGCGCTCGTCGACGCCGTGCTCCAGTTCGGCGACCACCGCGTGTTCCTCGACCTCGGCAACGACCGCAAGTCGGTCACGGACCTCATGAACGCCCCGCAGGTCGATGCGGAGCTGCTCAAGTCCGTCATGGTCAAGCACGATTCCGGAGTCGACCTGCTCCTCGCTCCGACGTCGCCCGAAGAGGCCGACCTCGTCCACCCGGAGAACCTGGCGGGCGTCCTCGCGATGCTCCGGACGATGTACGACTACGTGATCGTCGACGTCGACAAGCGCCTCGGCGACCTCGTGCTGTCGATCCTCGACCACGCGGACGAAGTGCACATCGTCATGACGGCGGACCTCTCCTGCCTCAAGAACGTGCGGCTGGTGCTGGAGGCGCTCCGGAAGGTCGGCTTCGACCCGAAGCGGTTGAAGCTCGCCCTGAACCGGTCCAACGCGTTCACGGGGATCTCCGTGGGGGCCGCGGAGAGTGCGCTGAAGCGCGAGTTCGAGACGAAGATCACGAACGAGTACCGGGTCGCGATCTCTGCCCAGAACACGGGCTCGCCGTTCTCGTATTCCAAGCCTGACGCGCCGCTGTCGAAGGAGATCGTGGAGCTCGCGCACGCGATCGATGCCTCGTTCGCGCCGCAGGTCACGGCCGTTGCGGGAGCGCCGGCACCGGCTCGCGCGAGGTAGCGGAAGAGCTCTCGCGGCGGGACGCGCGGGCGCGCCCCAGGTTCGGATAAGCCGCGCGTAAGCGCCGCCACGTAGGGTGGCGGCGTGCTCGCGACCCTGCTCTCCACAACGCTCGTCGCCCTCGAAGGGCGCGTCATCCGCGTCGAGGTCGACGTCGCGCCCGGGCTGCCCGGGTTCACGATCGTCGGGCTCGGTGATGCGTCGATCCGGGAGGCGCGGGAGCGCGTTCGTGGCGCGCTACGGAACTCCGGCTTCGTGCACCCGCCACGTCGGATCACCGTCAACCTCGCACCGGCCGACGTGCCGAAGACCGGGCCGTCCGCGGATCTCGCGATCGCCATCGGGATCCTCATCGGCTCGGAGCAGTTCACCGCGCGGGCGGGTCGTGCGGCGCTGATCGGCGAGGTCTCGCTGGGCGGGGAGGTCCGGCCTGTTCCGGGGCTCCTGCCGATGGTCGCAGCGCTTGCCCGCCGTGGCGTGCGGCGCGTGATCGTGCCGGCGCAGGGCGCGGACGAGGCGTCGCTCGTGGGCGGCCTCGAGGTCGTGCCGGTCGCGACCGTTGCCGAGGCAGTTGACGCGCTTCGTTCGCGGCGGCGCAAGGCACCTGCGCGCCCCGAGCGGGTGGAGCTTGCGTCCGGGCGCGTCGACGGCCTGGGTGCCCGAGGGCATGTCCTGGTCGAAGCGACGCCGGTGCCTGATCTCGCCGAGGTGCGAGGCCAGGCGGAGGCGCGGCGCGCGCTCGAGGTGGCGCTCGCGGGCGGGCACGGGCTGCTCATGATCGGGCCGCCCGGGACGGGCAAGACGATGCTCGCGCGGACGATCCCCGGATTGCTCCCGCCGCTCTCCGACGAGGAGTCGCTCGCGGCGACCATCGTGGCGTCGGTCTCCGGGGAGGCGCCGATCCGCTCGCTCGTGCGCACGCCGCCATTCCGCGCGCCGCACCACACCAGCTCGTACGCCGCCATCGTGGGTGGCGGGCCCAGGCTCCAGCCCGGCGAGGTGACCAGGGCGGACGGCGGCGTCCTGTTTCTCGACGAGCTCACCGAGTTCTCCCGGGACGTCCTGGAATCGCTGCGCCAGCCCCTGGAGGACGGGCGGGTCACGATCGTCCGTGCATCCGGCGCGACAACCCTGCCGGCGCGGTTCCAGCTGGTCGCCGCCACGAACCCGTGTCCGTGCGGCTATGCGGGCGACGAGACGCGCTGCACATGCGCCGAGGGGGTGCCGCAGCGGTATGTTGGGCGGATCTCGGGGCCGCTTCGGGACCGCATCGACATCTGGGTCACGCTGTCCCGCGTCCAGGGCCGGGCGATGGTCGCCGCCACGGAGCCCGAGTCCTCCGACGTCGTCGCGGCTCGAATCGCGAGTGCCCGCGACGTCCAGCGAGCGCGCCTCGGCGGGCGCCTGAACGCGCGCCTGAGCGGCCGGGCGCTCCGGGCGCACGCAGCCATGAGCGCCGAAACGAACCGGCGGCTCGCGGACCTCGCGGACAGCGAGAAGCTCTCGGGCCGCGGGACGGAACGGCTGCTGCGGGTGGGCCGCACGGTCGCGGACCTCGCGGGATCCTGGTCCGTCGAGATCGAGCACCTCGAGGAAGCGGCGCGCTGGCGCCCGCCCTCGACGCGGCCGCTCGTCGCGCTGGCGGTCTGAGATGCTCGGCGTGGGAACCGGCGCACCGGCTGCCGGCGTGCGCGCCGTGACGCGCGAGGATCGCGAGGCCCTCGCGGTGCTGCTCGCCGTCGAGGGCCTTGGCCCGATGACGCTGGGCCGCCTCGTGGACGCCGCCGGGTCTCCGGTCGGCGTTCTCGAGCTCGCGCGACACTCGAAGGCCATCGACCTCCTGGTCGATGCGAGCCGGCCGTCGGGCGACGGCGAACGCGCCATGCCCGCCGACGTTGCCGTCAGGATCGTTGAATCGCTGCGCTCCGGCGACCGAACCCTTCGGGAGATCGAGCGCCTGCACCTGAGCCTCGTGGTGCCTGACGATCGCGAGTACCCGCGGCGCCTCCTCGCAATCGAGGTCCCGCCGCCCGGCCTGTTCGTGCGCGGCTCGCTGGAGGCACTTGCCGCCGACCATGTCGTCGGGGTCGTCGGGACACGGCACCCGAGTCCGTCCGGCCGCCGGATCGCGAGCCGCATCGGAGCGGCGCTGGTCCGTGCGGGCGCGACGGTGGTCTCCGGGCTGGCCGTCGGCATCGACGGCGCGGCGCATGCCGCTGTTGTCGCCGAAGGCGGCCGAACGGTCGCGTTCATCGGCGGCGGCCACGCTCGCCTGTACCCGACCGCGCACGACCGGCTGGCCGATGCGATCGTCGAGAAGGGCGGCGCGGTCGTGTCCGAGTACGCGCCGTTCACCGAGCCCAGCCGCGGCACGTTCCCGCAGCGCAACCGCCTCATCAGCGGCGCGTCGGACGCCGTGGTCGTGGTCGAGGCTGGGGCCCGGAGCGGCGCCCTGGTGACGGCGTCGTGGGCGCTGGAGCAGGGGAGGGAGTGCTTCGTCGTCCCCGGCCCGATCGATGCGCCCACCGCGGCGGGCTGCAACGGGTTCCTGCGGGACTGGCACGACCTCGCGAAGATCGTGTCCGGGATCCCCCAGCTCCTCGATGATCTTGGCCTGGCCGCGGAGGCGGGACTACCCGTGCTGCAGGCGCCGGACCCGACGCCCCAGAGCGGCACCGCGATCGTGAGCTCGCGGGTGAAGCTGCCATCGGCCTCCTCGGTCCTCAGGAACAGCGAGCCGGCCGAGCGATCGGTCGCGGAGGCAATCGTTCATGGCGCGGTGACGGCGGACGAGCTCGTCGCGGTGACCCGGCTGAGCATCGGCGCCGTCCTCGGTGCGCTCACCCGCCTGGAAAGTCGCGGGCTCGTCCGCGCCATCCACGGCCGCTATGAACCGGTGGGGCCGCTGGCCGGCGTCGACCCGATGGCAGCGTGACGAATCGGTTGAGATGCCTTAACCGGGCCTAACGACGGCGGGTGTCCATTCGTTTTTGCCTCGTGACGCATCCGTCGCGTCGATAGCACGAGGTCGAACTTGATGATGAAGCTACGAAGCGCGCTCCTTGCCGTTGGCCTCCTCGCCGTGTCCGGCGGCACGGCGCTTGCCGCCCCGGCACCGCAGGCCACCGCGAACGCCAACTCGCACGCGGCATTCGGACTCGCAACGGCCGGGGCAGCCGCCCAGGCAACCGCGAACGTGGCGCCGACGAGCTCGAGCGATGCGCTCACCGGTGCCGCTGCAGCCGCGGATGCGGGCCTCGCGAAGGCAATGAACGCGCTGACGACCAACCCGACCGACAAGGACTCGGCTGGGGTCGCCGGCGTCACGAAGGCCCAGGCTGCCGCGGATGCGGGCATCGCACACGCTCAGGACGCCATCTCGAACATCCCGACCGTCCCCAGCCACCCGTAACCGGGCTTCGGTCCAACCTCGAACGACCCCCGTCCAACCGGGGGTCGTTCGGTTTCCGGGACGATCGAGGGGGTCAGGGCGCCGATTGCCGGTGCTATCGTCCCGGCCGTGATCCGCGCCATCCTCCACCTGCTCAACGACCAGCCCCTCGCGGTCGACCTCGTCGAGATGCCCTCGCCCGCGGACGTCACCGTGATCTGCACCAACCTGCGCACGATCGACGGGAAGAAGCCCGTGTTCATCGACTTCGCCACCTCGACGTTCGCCTTCCCGATGGCGGCGATCCGGTTCGTCGAGATCCTGCGGACCGGCGAGGACGGCGAGCGCCTGGCGGTGGTTGCCACCGACGAGGCCGCTGAGCCCGAGGACCTCGAGATCGACGAAGACTTCCTGCGGCGGGTTCGCGAGGCCTGAGGTCGGCGTTACTCGGTGAACGGCTGGCACTGCCAGCTGACGTCCCCGCTCATCATTCGCGGCCACTCCGGCCCGACGCTCTGACCCGGCAGCTTGGCGTCCACGCTCAGCGGAACATCGTCCAGCGACACCTCGCCGCTCGAACGATCCGGGCTGATCGACACGACGCGCAGGGTCCCCGCCCATCGGATCGGGAGGAGCTCCGGGTCCGCATCGCTGCCGTCGATCATCGCCCAGCCATCGACCCCGCCATCGGTCCCGAAGGACAGGAAGCCCCGAAGTCGCCCGCTCCCGAACGCCCCGAGGTCGAATGCCTCGACCGTGCCGACCCTGAGCGTATCGGGCTCCGAGCTGCAGCTACCCGCCGCACCCGAAACGGTCGCGCTCGCGAGGCCGGCGCCCGTGAGGTCCGCGGAGATCGATGCCGTCGATGCAAGCGTCACGGGAGGGTGGTACGTCGACCCGGTGAACCCGGCGGTCGCGATCCCGCCCCCGATGCCGGCGGCCAGGACGAGGCTCGCCATGCCGACGGACGCGAAGGCGCGGGAGCTGCTGCGCCGCAGCAGCCGGGCGACGATCGGCCACACGACAGCCGCCACGATGACGCCCAGGACCGTCAGCACGAGGAAGAAGGCCACGCTCATGACGGACTCGCCGCCGATGCTCTGGTAGTAGGCGATGCGCTGGCCGATGGCCACGCCGATCACCAGCGCCGCCACGGCACACACGAGGAATCCGGGATCACGCCAACGCGACCGTGCGACCACCATGCAGGCTCCCGTTCGATGCGGTTGGGACGCGAGCAAGACGGCCCGCTTGCCCGAATGTGACGGATGCCAGGGGCCTGCGGCGGCGGCGGGTGAGCGCCAGCCAATCGGGAGGTGATCGGGCGATACGCGGCCTGTGCGTATACTCCCGCCCGATGCCGAAGCACCTCGTCGTAGTCGAGTCGCCCGCAAAGGCACGAACGATCGAGCGCTATCTCGGCCCCGATTACCGTGTCCTTGCCTCATACGGCCACGTCCGTGACCTGCCCGAGAACCCGGGCAAGGGCAAGTTCGGGGTGGACGTCGATCACGGCTTCACGCCGGAGTACGTCGTCGCCGACGATCGGCGGAAGCAGGTGGCCGAAATCGCCAGGGCGGCCAAGTCCGCCGACACCGTCTTCCTCGCCACGGACCTCGACCGCGAGGGCGAGGCAATTGCCTGGCACGTCGCCGAGGCCGCCAACGTCCCGAAGGCCAAGACCCGGCGCGTGACCTTCTCCGAGATCACGCAGAGCGCGATCCGCGACGCCTTCGCGCATCCGCGCGACATCGACACCAACCTCGTCGACGCGCAGCAGGCCCGCCGGATCGTCGACCGCCTCGTCGGCTACACGCTCAGCCCGCTGCTCGGGCGGAAGGTCCGCAGCGGGTTGTCCGCCGGCCGCGTGCAATCCGTTGCGGTCAGGCTCGTGGTCGAGCGCGAACGGGAGATCGAGGCGTTCGTCGCCCGCGAGTACTGGACGCTGCGCGCGCTGCTCGCTACGAAGGACGGCGAGACCTTCGAAGCCGAGCTCGTTCGGATCAACGGCAAGCCCCTGGAGATCGGCGACGGCACGCTGGCCGAGCACCACGCCGAGACACTCCGTGCCCTGCAGCCACGCCTGACCTCGCTGACGACGAAGACGCAGAAGCGCAGCCCGGCGCCGCCGTTCACGACCTCGACCCTCCAGCAGGAGGCGAGTCGCAAGCTCGGCTTCAGCCCGAAGCGGACGATGTCCGTCGCGCAGCGGCTGTACGAGGGCGTCGACACCCCGGACGGCCATGTCGGCCTCATCACGTACATGCGCACCGACTCGACGGCGATCGCCGGCGTCGCGATGGGCGAGGCGCGCGACGTGATCCGGGAGCGGTTCGGCGAGCAGTACACGATGCCCAAGGGCCGCGTGTACAAGACGAAGACGAAGGGCGCCCAGGAGGCGCACGAGTCGATCCGCCCGACGTCGTTCCAGCGTGACCCCGAGTCGCTTGCCGCGATGGTCAAGCCCGAGGAGCTGCGGCTCTACCGGCTGATCTGGCAGCGCGCGCTCGCGAGCCAGATGGAGGCGAAGGAGCTCGAGATCACGACCGCGGAGCTCGAGGCAGCCCCGTACGAGCTGCGCGCCACCGCCACGCGCACCGTCTTCGACGGCTTCTCTCGCGTGTACACCGAGGGCCGCGACGAGGCCGCCTCCGACGAGGATGCCGACGGCGGCCGCCTGCCGGCGCTTCGCGAGGGCGACGTCACGACCGTGGCCGACGTCACGACCACCCAGCACTTCACCGAGCCGCCGCCGCGGTACACGGAGGCCTCCCTGATCAAAGCCCTCGAGGAGCACGGGATCGGCCGGCCGTCCACGTATGCGGCCACGATCTCGACGATCGTCGATCGCGGGTACGTCCGGGTCGAAGAGCGCCGGCTGCGCCCCGAGGCCGTCGCCAACATCGCGACCGACTTCCTCGTCGAGTATTTCAAGGACTACGTGAACACGGAGTTCACCGCGAAG
>DATAIB010000079.1:0-2580 GCA_036262855.1 Candidatus Limnocylindrales bacterium | reverse complement strand
AACCTGGCCGATGGTCGCCATGCAGCGAAGGCTGACCTTGCGGACCTCGCCCGAGGGCAGGCGCAGGGTGGCGTACTCACCCTCCTTGGCCAGCAGCTGGGCGGACGTGCCGGCGGAGCGGACGATCTGGCCGCCCTTGCCGGGAATGAGCTCGATGTTGTGGATCGTGGTGCCGAGCGGGATGTTCGCGATCGGCAGCGCGTTGCCCACGCGCGCCTCTGCGCCCGGGCCGGCGACGACGACGTCGCCCACCTTCAGGCCGTGCGGCAGGAGCATGTAGCGCTTCTCGCCGTCGCGGTAGTGCAGGAGCCCGATGCGCGCGGAGCGGTTCGGGTCGTACTCGACCGTGGCGATCCGTGCGGGCACGTCCAGCTTGTCGCGCTTGAAGTCGATCCGCCGGTAGTGGGTCTTCTCGCCCGCGCCGCGATGGCGCACGGTGAGACGACCCTGGTTGTTTCGGCCGGATCCGCGCTTCTGCGGCTCGAGCAGCGGCTTGTAGGGCTCGGTGGTCGTGATCTCCTCGAAGGTCGAGCGGGTCATCCCGCGTCGACCCGGGGAGGTCGGCTTATAGGTTCGCAACGGCATCTCAGACGCCCTCGAAGAACTGGATCTTCTGGCCCGCGGCGAGCGTCACGACCGCCTTGCGCCAGGGGGAGGTGGCACCCTTGATCCGCCCGCGGCGGGTGCCACGCGACTTCTCCTTGGCCTTGGTCGTCAGCACGTTCACCGAGACCACGGTGACCTTGTCGGCCGCGTACAGCGTCTCGATGGCCGCCTTGATCTGGATCTTGTTCGCGTCCGGGTGGACGCGGAACGTGTACCTCCCGTGCGTCGACTGGTCGATCGACTTCTCGCTCACGACCGGGCGCAGGATGATCTCGGGCGCGGTCAGGGCGCTCACAGGTAGACCTCTTCCATCCGCGCGAGCGCGGGTTGCTCGATCACGACCGTGTCGGCATTCAGGATGTCGACGACGTTCAGCGAGTCGGCGAGGATGACCTCGACCGTCGGCAGGTTGCGCGCCGAGAGGCGGAGCTTCTCGTCGCCCGCTGGGGCGACGACCAGCACGCGGCCGGTCGCGTTGAGCGCGGTGAGCACTCCCGCCACGTCCTGGGTCTTGATCGCCTCGAGACCGAAGGTGTCGAGGATCCGGATCGCCTCGTCGCCGAGCTTGGCGGTGAGGGCGCCGCGCAGCGCGAGGCGCTTCATCTTCTTGGGCAGCCGCTGCTCGTACGAGCGCGGGTGCGGACCGAACACGGTGCCGCCACCGCGGTAGTGCGGCGCGGTGGGCGTGCCCTGGCGGGCGCGGCCGGTGCCCTTCTGGCGGTACGGCTTCTTGCCGCCGCCGCGGATCTCGCCGCGGGTCTTGGTGTCGTGGGTGCCCGTGCGGCGGCCCGCGAGCTGGGCAGTGACGACCTGGTGCAGGACCGCCTCGTTCACGGGCGCGTTGAACAGCTCGTCGTGCAGCTCCACGCTGCCGAGGTTCTTGCCCGCGCGATCAAAGAGCGTCGTGGATGCCATCGCGCTACGCCTTCTTGACCAGGATGAGGCTGCCGCGGCCACCGGGCAGGCTGCCCTTGACCAGCAGGAGGTTGTGCTCCGAGTCCGCGCGGACGACCTTGACCTTCTTGGTCGTGACCCGCTCGTCGCCCATGTGGCCCGCCATGCGCACGCCCTTGTACACGCGGCCCGGCGTGGTGCCGGGGCCGATCGAGCCGGGCTCGCGATGGTGGTCCGAGCCGTGGGTCATGGGACCGCGGCTGAAGTTGTGGCGCTTCACGTGGCCCGCGAAACCCTTGCCCTTCGAGACGCCGGTCACGTCGACCAGGTCGCCGTCCGCGAACACGTCACCAACCGCGATCGTCTGCCCGACCTCGTACGTGCCGAGGTCGTCGACGCGGAACTCGCGCAGGGTCGACAGCGCGGGCAGGTCACCGAGGTGACCGGCCTGCGGCTTGTTGATCTTCTTCTTCTCGTCGGTCCCGAGCTGGACCGCCGTGTAGCCGTCGCGATCGGCCGTGCGCAGGCGGGTCACCATGTTGGGGGCGACCTGGAGCACCGAGACGGCAACCATCGTGCCGTCCTTCTCGAAGACCTGCGTCATGCCGACCTTGCGGCCGATGAGTCCGACTGTCATCACATCTTGATCTCGATGTCGACGCCCGCGGGAAGCGAGAGCCGCATCAGGGCGTCCACCGTCTTCGACGACGGATCGAGGATGTCGACGAGCCGCTTATGGGTGCGGATCTCGAACTGCTCCCGCGAGTCCTTGTCGATGAACGGTGAGCGCAGGACGGTGAACTTCTCGATCCGGGTGGGCAGCGGCACGGGGCCGACGATGTCGGCGCCCGTTCGCTGGGCCGTCTCGACGATCTGCGCCGCCGACTGATCGAGCAGCCGGTGGTCGTAGGCCTTGAGACGGATGCGGATCCGCTGCTTTGCCATCTCGTTACGCGCTGATGCTGGTGATGGCGCCGGCGCCGACCGTGCGGCCACCCTCGCGGATGGCGAAGCGCTGGCCGACTTCGAGCGCGATCGGGGTGATCAGCTCGACGCCCATCTCGACGTTGTCGCCGGGCA
>DATAIB010000078.1:0-10241 GCA_036262855.1 Candidatus Limnocylindrales bacterium | reverse complement strand
GACGGCGTTGGTCTTGGAGATCTTCTTGGACTCGAGGCGCTCGCGCTCGAGCATGTTCAGGAAGTCCGTGTTGCCGCCGAAGTTGAGCTGGTAGGTCCGATCGAGGCGGACGCCGCGATCCATGAACAGGCGGGTCAGCACACGATGGCTGATCGTCGCGCCGACCTGGCTCTTGATGTCGTCACCGATGACCGGGAGGCCGGCCTCGGCGAAGCGGCGCTGCCAGTACGGCTCGCGGCCGATGAACACCGGGATGGCGTTCACGAACGCGACGCCCGCCTGGAGGGCCTGCTCGACGTACCACTTCGTGGCCTGCTCCGAGCCGACGGGCAGGTACGACACCATCACGTCGACTTCGCGCTCCTTGAGGATCCCGACGATGTCGGCCGTCGGGCCAGGGGCCTTCTCGATGATCTGGCTGAGGTACTTGCCGAGGCCGTCGTGGGTCATGCCGCGCTCGACCTTGACGCCGGTGTGCGGGACCTGCTGGAAGACGTAGGTGTTGTTGGGCTTCGTGTAGATCGCCTCGGACAGGTCCTTGCCGACCTTGTTCTTGTCGACGTCGAAGGCCGCCACGAACTCGATGTCCTTGATGTGGTAGCCGCCGAGGTTGACGTGCATCAGGCCGGGGACGAAGTCGTCGTCGTTGGCGTTCTCGTAGTAGTAGCGGCCCTGCACGAGGCTGCTCGCGCAGTTGCCGACGCCCACGATCGCGACGCGGATCTTGCCGTCGCCGCGGCGGCCGGCGCCCGCCCAGGTGTTCTCGGGGGTGTGCCCGTTCTTGCCGTTGCTGCCGTTGCCGTTCTTTCCTGCCATTGCGGTGGTGCTCCTTGGTTCCTGTGCCTGTGGCGCTGGTTGGTTGCTGGTTCGTCAGGGGCTTCGTATGCCCGATTTCGGGGCCGCTTGGAGGATCCGCCTGGCCGATGACCGTCGGCGTCATACGAAGGTCGATTGGGTGGTTGGAAGGCCCTCCGATCGAGGGCTGGGGCCCTGCCGGCTAGTCCTCCCGTGCCTGCGTTCGGACGTGGAGGATCCGCTGTATCGCGGTCACCGTCGCGAGGATCGAGATCAGGAGGAGCGTTCCTCCGAGGTAGGTCGATCCGAAGACGGCCCCTGCAGGGTTGAAGATGTCGCAGACCGTCCCGGGCGCGGGGATGCAGGGGTTCGCGAAGGCGCCGGCCGTCGAGGTGAGGAAGAGGCCGATGACGAGGATCGCGATGCGGACTTCGCGCGGCGCGAGGCCGATGTTGGCCATGCCCGTGCCGGGCGTGAACCCAAGGCTCTCCGACTTGGCGCGGGTGTAGCTGACCATGAAGGCTGCGCCCATTGCCGCGGTCGCAAGGACGGCGCCACCGGCGAACGCAGCGTTCATGCAGCCAACCCCGATCCCGACGTACACGATCGCCTCGCCGGCGCGGTCCAGCGTGGAGTCGAGGAAGGCGCCGAAGCGGCTGACCTTCCCGGTGGCGCGAGCGAGCGTGCCGTCGAAGAGATCGAAGACGCCGAACACGAGCACCAGCACGCCGCTGAGCAGCCAGAGCTGGCTGGCAGCCGCCCACGCGGCGACACAGGTGCCGAGGAAGCCGATGACGGTCAATCCGTTCGGCGTGAGGCCGATCCGGCCGAGGGCGACGGCGACCGGGGTCGCGAGGCCGCGGACCCGCTGGCGCGCTTCGGGCGTGACGAGGGAGCCGGTCACGACGCGGCACGCTCCCCGCGGTCGAGGCCGAGGACGCCGCGCTCGTACTCGGTGAACGCGCGGAACGCCTCGGGGAGGAGCTTCGAGACGGTCTCGCGACCGACGCGACGAGTCTGGATGAGGCCGGCGTAGCGGAGGCTTCGAAGGTGCCACGAGACGAGCGGCTGGCTGAGCCCGACTCGCTCGATGAGCTCTGAGACGGTCGCCTCGCCCTGGGACAGGCGCTGCACGATCCGGAGCCGGTTCACGTCGGCGAGGGTCTTGTGGACGATGCGCAGCGTGCGCAGCTCGTCCGGCTGGTCGACGACCGACGCGATAGTCGAACGGATGTGCGCTGGGGAGGGTGCCAAACAGGGACTCCGATCGGGGAAGGGATGTCGGATCCCGGCCGCTCGGGCCGATGGATCAACGCTGGTTTATATCAATATGCATTGATCAACCAGCCGTGTCAACCCTCGAATCGGGGGCGCGCCGCCAGCGCCGGCCGATCTCGATCGCCACGATCGCCGGCACGGCGAGCCACGCCAGCAGGGCGAGGACGACGATCATCGCCACGCGAATGAGCGTGCCGGCCGCGCCCGGGTCGCTCGCCGGCGCGGCGCCGGTGCCGCTCACCGACGTCCGCAGCTTCTCGAGCTGATCGGAGAGCGTGCGGAGGTCCGCGCCCACCGTCGTGCTGTCGAGGACGTTCGCATCGAGCGAGACGGCCGTGGTCGTGAGGCTGGCGGACAGGTCGCGGGCCTGCGCGGCGACACCCGTGAACTGGCCGGTCAGGCCACCGAACGGCCTGGCGCCCAGGATGTCGAACGAGCCCAGCTGCGCCAGCCCATCGAACGCGCCCGCGAGCTGGTTCATGAGGTCCGCAGCCTGGCGAGCCGCGCCGCCGGCGGCGTTCAGGCTGCCGCCCGCGTGCTCCGCGCTCGCGGCTGCTTCCTTGAGCGCAGCGGCCGCGGGCTCCAGCAGCGCGATTGCCTGGGTGCGCTGCTGCGCGAGGTCCGTCGCGGCGCGGCCGAGGCCGTCCAGCGATAGCCCGAGCAGCACGGCGAGCGTCAGGAGCAGCGCGAGCCCCACGGCCCCGAACCCGATGAGCGCCGAGCCGAGGCGCCGGCGCGGCCAGGCGATCACGCCGGCCGCAGCTCCCGGCGGAGCAGCAGCCAGCTCGTGGCCAGCAGCACGGCGCCGATGGCGGCGAGCGCGATGAGCTGCCACGGCGTCGTGAACACGCCGGTCAGCATCTGGTCCTGGAGGAGGGAGATGCCGTGGGTGACCGGGAGGAAGTACGACAGGATCTGGACCGGCGTCGAGAACTCCTCCGTCCGGAGCACGAAGCCGCTGAAGAACATCGATGCGAGGAGGGTGAGGAGCGACAGCTGGACGGCCTGCCGTTCCGAATCGGAGATGACCGAGATCAGCAGCCCAAGCCCGAGCGACGCGATCATGAGCAGGATGACGACGAGCGCCACGCTGCTCGCGGCGCCGATCATCGGCACGCCGAGGAAGCTCACGAGCAGCCACAGCGACAGCGCGGCGATCGCGCCGCCCAGCAGCCCGAAGGCCGCGACCTTGCCGACCACGAGCTCGGTCGCGCGCAGGGGCGAGGAACGGAACCGGTCCAGCGCGCCGCCACTGCGCTCGCGAACGATCGACAGGGCGATCAGCGTGACCGCGAGGTGCTGGAGCACGAGGGCGAGCGCGGCGGGCCCGTAGAAGCCGATCACCGATGGCGGCAATGGGGCGAGATTCTGGAGGACCGCCTTCGTCGGCGAGGCGATGACGTCGGGCGGCACCTTGCTCAGGTCCTTGCCGCCGATGGTGATGGCGTACGCCTGGCCCTGCTCGGCGCCCTGGCGGTAGATCTCGCGGTTCACCGCGGTCGACATCGTCTCGGCGAGGAACGCGGCGTAGTTCGCGGCCACCGGATCCGTCGTGTCGATGATCACCGTCAGCTCCGCCTGCTGGCCGGCCTCGATGGCGCCCTGCGGGTCGGCCGGCGCGACGATCACGAGGTCCGCCTGCCCGAGGCGGAGCTTGGATTCCGCCGCGGCGCGATCGCTCGTGACCTCCTGGATCGCCAGGCCGCGCGTCCCGAGATCCTGGTAGCTGGCTGCGTCCTTCGGGAGGGAGGACGAGGGATCGATGACGATGATCGTCGCCAGGTCCTTCTTGAACCCGCCGTAGCCGAACCCGAAGATCGCGAGGATCAGGAACGGCCCGAGGATGAGGCTGAGGATCGCGCCCGGGCGGCGCATGACCTCGACGATCTCCTTGCCGGCGACCGCGAAGACCCGGACCAGCATCTTCATGAGGCCCATCACGCGGCCTCCCTGTCCGTCGCGCGCTCGCCGTCGGGCGCGGCTGCAGCCGCTTCGGCTTCGAGCTCCGCCCGATGCCGCTCCACGAGCGTGGCGAAGACCTCCTCGAACGTCGGCCGGCTCTCGCGCACCGCCTCGACCTCCCCGCCGGCATCCGTGATCGTCTTGACGACGTCGGCCGTGGCAGCCCCCGCGTCCTCGACGACGAGGCGGAAGTCGCGCGGGCCGGTCTGCCGGACGCCGAGGATGCCCGGCGCGCCGTCGAGGGTCGCCCCGTCGAAGACCCGCGTCGTCGTGACCTCGAGGACCTCGCCACCGAAGGCTGCCCGACGGAGCTCGTCGGGGGTCCCGAACGCGACGCGCCGGCCCTCCGAGATCAGCGCGACCAGGTCGCACTCCTCGGCCTCGGTGACGTACTGCGTGGTCACGACGGACGTGACGCCGGCTTCTCGCAACCGGTGGATCTCGTCCCAGATCTTCCGCCGGAGCAGCGGGTCGATGCCGGCCGTCGGCTCGTCGAGGACGAGCAGGTCCGGCTCGTGCACGAGTGCGGCCGCGAGCTCGAGGCGCCGTTGCATGCCCCCGGACAGCGCGGAGGCGCGCCGGCCGCGAACGGACCACAGGTCGACGAGCTCCAGCACCGCGCGGCGACGCCGGAACCGGCGCGCGAACAGCAGCCCGTACAGGCTCGCGGCGAAGTCGACGTTCTCGAGCACGGACAGGTCGGGGTAGAGGCTGAACTTCTGCGGCAGGTAGCCCATGCGCTCTCGGGTGGCGCGGCTGAGCCGGCCGGGCGGCTCCCCGAGCACCTCGGCCGTGCCCTTGCTGGGTGCGAGGGAGCCGGTGATCATCCGGATCGTCGTCGTCTTCCCGGCGCCGGACGGCCCGATGACGCCCACGATGGAGCCGGTCGGGATCTCGAGATCCAGACCGCTGACCGCGGCATGACCGTTGAACTGTTTGCCGACCCCGACCATGCGGACGGCGACCTTCGTCGAGTCGATGGGTGCAGGCCCTCCTGAGCCTGCAGCGTGGGCGATGACCGGTTGCAGGCGAGTTACGACGCAGCGGTCCGCCCATACACTCGCGGGCCATGGGACGCGGGTCGGCGCTGGTCCTGCTCGCGGTGATGAGCATCGGCGCGTTCCTGTCCGGCCTCGAGCTGATGATCACCGCCGTGGCGCTGCCCGCCATCGTGGTCGACCTCGCGGACTGGACGCAGCTGCGATCGGCCTCGTGGATCATCAACGGCTACCTGCTCGTGTCGATCGTCGTGATGCCGCTCGCAGGCCAGCTGGCCGACCGGTACGGCATCCGCCGCGTGTTCCTGTGGGCGCTCGTCGTGTTCATCGCGGGCTCGATCCTGGCCGGGCGGTCGACGACGCTGGCCGAGCTGATCGCCGCGCGCCTGTTCCAGGCGGTCGGTGGCGGGGCGCTGGTGCCGGTTGCGACCGCGGCGGCATCGCATGTCTTCCAGGGCGACGGGGCCCGCGCCCGATCGCTCGGTGTCGTCGGGGCGCTGACGTTCCTGGGGATGGCCGCCGGGCCGTTCGCGGGCGCCTGGATCCTGCAATCCATCCATCCGGTGGCTGCGCTCGATGCGCTGCACGTGACCGGCGGCCTGCGTGACGCCCTGGCCGACGCGTGGCGGTACGTCTTCTACCTGAACGTGCCGATCGGCCTGGCCACGCTGGCGCTCGGCTGGGCAGCGACGACGGGCTGGTCGCCGCCACGACGCGCGACGCGGCTCGATCTCGCGGGCGCGGCGTTCGTGTCGGTGGGATTGGCTGCGCTGCTCGTTGGGATCACGCTCGCCGGCAGCGAGCCGATCCAGGGCCTGCCGATCGATTCGCCGGTCCTGGCGGCCGCGCTCGGTGCCGTGGCGGCGCTCTCGCTGGCGGTCGCGCTGTGGATCGGCCGTCGGCGGGACGATCCGTTCATCGACCCGGCGTGGTTCCGCGCGCCCGGCTTCTCCTCCGCGGCGATCGTGTCGCTGCTCACCGGCTACGGCTTCGCGACGGCGATCATCGGCGGCGCGGTGTTCGTGGACCGTGTGCTGTATGGCGGCCCGGACGTGCAGCGCGTGGCGCTCGGCTCGCTCGCTGCCGCGACGGCGGTTGGCGCGATGGCGTCCGGCCTCGTCCTCCGCGCGCTCGGCCTGCGGCTCACCACGGTCGCGGGGCTCGTCGCCGCGATCGCGGCGCTGGTCCGCATGGCGGGCTGGACCCCGGACACCGGGATCGGCGAGGTCGCGCTGTGGCTTGCGCTGTTCGGGCTCGGGTTCGGGCTGACGGTCACGCCGCGCTCGGCGGCGGCGGTCGCGGCGCTGGGCGAGCGCGCCTACGGCATCGCGTCGGCGACGGTGACGGTTGCGCGCGAGATCGGCATGGCCATCGGGCTGGCGACGCTCACGGCGTTCGGATCGACGATCATCGATCGGCTGTGGGCACAGGTCACCGCGACCCCGGATGCCTACCAGGCATACATCCCCGAGGCGCTGCGGAACCGGCCGTTCGACGACGGGCTCGTCGTCGCCGCGCTCGAGCAGTGGGCGAGCGGCGAGGCGGCACGGATCCTGGTCGGGGTGTTCCTCGTGGCCGCCGCGGTGATGGCGGTTGCGCTGGTCCCGGCGCTGCGGTTCGCCGGCGCGAGGTCCGAACCAGCGGGCTCCGCCTGAGCCTCCGCCTGCGACCCGCCTAGACGCAGATCCTGGGGTGCGCCGCCGGGTGCGCCGACGCCGGATCGGTCTTCTCCGCGGACAGGAAGTCCGCGACCACCTGGAGCTTGGGCACGTGGCCGTGGGTGCCCTCGGAGGTCTGCAGCCACAGCCGCTCCGTGGTCGTGTTCACGGCGTCGTCGAGGTTGAGCGTGTGCCGTCGAACGTCGGTGATCGTGTACAGGAACAGCCAGTTGTCGCTCGTGTAGATCTGCACCGTCATGCCGATCATGCTCTTGCCGTCATCGCCGGCCTCGGAGCGCGTGAGCAGCGGCAGGAACATCCCGGCGCGGGCGTGGGCGTAGATGTACGTCGCGCGGCCCTGGCCCGGCTGGCCGAGCAGCGGCTGGTACAGCGCGACGTCGCACAGCGGATACAGCCCGTAGTTGTCGGTCTGGAGCATGATCGGCAGGTCGATGCCGAGGCGGCGGATCACGATCCGCGTCGCGACCCGGTCCGGCGGGAAGCTGGGTGAGACGTCGCCGCTGCCGTTCGGCAGGACGACCGGCCCGCCGATCGTGGGGAGCGGCTCGTACGAAGCGAGCGCCACGGACGAGGGGGCGGGCTCGACCGCCGTCGTGTACGACATGAGCCCGCCGGCGAGCAGCGCGAGACCGGCCGCGGTGAGCAGGGCGGGGAGCAGCCGAAAGCGCAGGCCGATGCCGCGCGAGTCCATGTCGGGCACGGTACCAGCACCGCCCGGTGCACTTGGTCGACGGACCCAGCCGGCTTTCGCGCCGCGGCGCCGGATCGGAGACGAGGGCAACCGAGGCGTCGGGCGCTACCCCCCGATCGCGCGGGCTGCCTGGCCGACGATGTCCAGGAAGGGCCCCGGGATCAGGCCGAGCGCGACGGTGAGCACGCTCGCCACGGCGAGGCCGCCCCACATCAGCGCGCTGTGGCCCATCGATGCTTCCTCGGCGCGCGGCTCGCGCATGAACATGTACACGACGACGCGAAGGTAGTAGAAGGCCGCCGCGGCAGCGTTGAGGACGGCGATGACGGCGAGCAGCCCGAGGGCGGCGTTGCCCGCCTCGCTTGCCTGGACCGCGGCGAGGATCACGTACGCCTTGCCGAAGAACCCGGCGGTCGGCGGGATGCCCGTGAGCGACAGCAGGAACAGGGTCATGAGGATCGCGAGCCACGGCTCGCGCCGCACGAGGCCCGCGAACGTGTCGAGGCCGCTGGTGACGCCGGATCGGCGCTGGATCGCCGCGACGACGGCAAAGGCACCGAGGTTCATCACGGAGTACGCGGCGCCGTAGTAGAGCAGGCCCTCGAGGCCCTCGATCCGGCCGGCCGCGAACGCGGCGAGGCCGACGAGCATGTACCCGGTGTGGGCGATCGAGGAGTAGGCGAGCATGCGCTTCACGTTGTTCTGGGTGAGCGCCACGAGGTTGCCGAGGGTCATCGTCAGGACCGCGAGGACGATCACGACCTGCAGCCAGTCCGCGCGGAGCGGACCGAGGGCATCGACGAACAGGCGCAGGATCAGCGCGAACGCGCCCACCTTCGGCCCGACCGAGAGGTAGCCGGTGACCGGTGTCGGCGAGCCCTGGTACGCGTCCGGCGTCCAGTAGTGGAACGGCACCGCGGCGATCTTGAACGCCACGCCGGTGGTCAGGAATCCGAGGCCCAGCACGAGCGCGGGCGACACCGCCGCGCCACCGGTCGTGATCGCCTGGAGCGCGTCGCTCACGCCGGCGATCGAGGTCGTCCCCGTGGCGCCCCACGTGAACGCGAGGCCGAACAGGAAGATCGCGGAGCTGAACGAGCCGAGGAGGAAGTACTTGATCGCGCCCTCGGTCGAGTAGCCGTCCGTCTTGTGGTAGCCCGCGAGCATGTAGCCCGGCAGGACCATGAGCTCCAGGGCGACGAAGAGGACCAGCAGGTCCGCCGATGCGGAGATGAGCATCGCGCCCGTCATCGCGAACAGCAGGACCATCGTGAACTCGGCCATTGGCAGGCCGCGCGCCTCGAGGTAGTCGGGCGCGAACACGATCGTCAGCGCGACGATGCCGATGAACACGATGTCCAGGAACGTGGTCAGGCCATCGACGACGTAGGCGCCGCCGAACGCGGTGACGCGCAGCGTGCCGTCACCGCCGGCCACCGCGCTGCCGGTCGTGATCGTGAGCGCCGCGACGATGGCGAGGCCGACGAGCGACACGAGCAGGACGGGATTCCGCTTGCCCGGCGCGATCAGGTCGACGACGAGCACGGCCAGCGCGACCACGACGGCCGCGATGAACGGCCCGAGCACGAGGATGTCCTGGGGCATCAGGCCGCGCCCTCCGCGGGCTGGGCGGCCGCGTCCTCAGCGGACGTCCGGCCCGGTCGCAGGGCGAACAGCCGGATGACGATGATGGCGACGACCGCGCCGAGGAACACGGCGGGCACGATCGGGTCGAGCGCGATCGGTGCGCCGCCCGCGACCGCGGTGAGCGCGTCCTTCGCGGGTCCGCCGATGACGGTGAGCAGCACGCCCGGGAAGAGGCCGAACACGACGACGAGCGCGGCAAGCGGTGCGAGTGTCAGGACCTCGGTCGCGGTCATGTCGACGAGGTGGTCCTTCAGGCCGAGCAGGAACGCGGACGGCTCGCCCAAGGTGACGCGCTGGTACATCCACAGGAGGTAGACGGCGCCGAGCACCATCACCACCGCAGCGACGGCGGCCGCCCACGGGTTGGCGACGAACGTGCCGAGCATCGTCAGGAACTCACCGACGAAGCCGGACAGCGCGGGCAGGCCAGCGGAGGCGAAGACGAAGAACCCGAAGGTCGCGGCCCACACGGGCGTCAGGCCGGCGAGGCCGCCCATCTTCGCGATCGTGCGGTCGTGGGTCCGCTCGTAGATCACGCCGACGAGCAGGAACAGGCCGCCGGTGATGAGGCCGTGGTTGATCATCTGGAGGATCGCGCCGTTCATCGCCTGCTCCTGGAACACGAAGATCCCGAGCGTGACGAAGCCCATGTGGCTCACTGACGAGTACGCGATCAGCTTCTTGAGGTCCGGCTGGACCATCGCCACGATCGCGCCGTAGATGATCGCGATCAGGCTCAGCACGATGATCAGCGGCGCATAGGTGTGCGCGGCATCCGGGTAGAACGTCAAATTGAACCGGATGAGCCCGTACGCGCCGAGCTTGAGCATGACGGCCGCCAGGATCACCGAGCCCGCGGTCGGCGCCTCGACGTGCGCGTCCGGCAGCCACGTGTGGAACGGGAACATCGGCACCTTGATCGCGAAGGCAAGGAAGAACGCCGCGAACCCGAGCAGCTGGAGCCCGTCGGCGAAGCCGGTGGTGCCCGCGTACGCCTTGAGCGCCTCGAAGTCGAACGCGCCGGTCCAGGCGCCGCCGTGCGCGCCCTGGTAGGCGAACGCGGTGGCGAGGATCGCCACGAGCATCAGCAGGGAGCCGACGAGCGTGTAGAGCACGAACTTGATCGTGGCGTAGATGCGGTTCTTGCCGCCCCAGATGCCGATGATCAGGTACATCGGGACGAGCACGACT